>JACVXV010000077.1 GCA_015661205.1 Candidatus Brocadiaceae bacterium | reverse complement strand
ATCTTTTGGTCACGGCATCGTGATATTACACTGTCTCATCGTTTTTACTGAACGATGTCGTGACCATAATTTTTGTGAACGATGTCCTGAACGTTGTCACGGGTTGCGTTCAGATTAATGCATCGTTGATGAATTCAATGGTACTACGCATAGAAAACAATATCAGGGTATTTTTAACATCTTTTCAAATGCCTCTTCGTCCAATATCCTGACGTTCCCTTGCCTTGTCTGCCTTGGAGCCTGGCGACTCCCCGATTACGAGATAATCTGTTTTTTTGCTGATAAATATAGCGGCAAGGCGCGCCTTGCCATTACAGGTATTTTCAAAATTTATAAAAATTCTTTCCAGAATTTCAGTTCACTCTCATCAGGGATACCCGCTGGATTGTCACGGTCCAGATGCCATTTAAGAGGATTGTGAATTATGTATTCTCTAATGCGTTGTAATTCTTCAGGATTTCGAATTATGTGTTCGTAATAATTGCGTTGCCAGACCTCTTTTCCAGGCGTGTTTCTCATTAAGTTGATTTGTTTGGCAACGGCAGATTTGAATGACCCAACAATGGCCGATAGTGATCCCGATTGTGGTTTGCCAAACTCCATTTCAACCATCCGGCCAAAATCACTCAACACCATGTTTTCGCCCATGACACTACCAAACAAACATTCCTTATTATGTGTACAAATCGTCACAAAATACGCCCCTGCCCGTGAATAATCGTATCCTTTTAATCGGATGGATTTGTGAGGCTTTGTGTCTGGCCTATACATTTGTTCATCCTGTTAATGTAAATGTTCAACGTAGTGGCAAGGCGCGCCTTGCCACTACAATCAAATCATCCTTATCATCTTTTCAAATGCCTCTTCATCCAGTATCGTAACGTTCAATTCCCTTGCCTTATCTGCCTTGGAACCTGGTGACTCCCCTACCACAAGATAATCCGTTTTCTTGCTGACGCTGGAAAGTACCCTTCCCCCCAATCCTTTGATGAGGATCTCCGCTTCTTTACGGGGGTATTTTTGCAGGACGCCGGTAATGACGAATGACTTTCCGGAAATGTGCGGGTTTTTCGCTACGGTGGGGACGGCTAATTTTTGGGTGTTTATCCCGCTAGACTTCAGTTTTTCAACTACCACGCGGTTATGCTTGTCCTGGAAAAATTCAACGATGCATCCGGCAACAACCGGGCCGATTTCATGGATTCTTTCCAATGCCTCCTGCGTAGCGTTTGCCAACGTGTCTAAGTCGCCAAAGTGGTTTGCCAGGACTTCCGCCGTGTGAGTCCCTACGTTATTGATCCCTAGGGCGCTGATTAAATGATCCAAGTCCCTTTTCTTGCTCTCTTCTATGGCCTGGATCAGGCTTGCTGACGACTTTTCTCCCATACGCTCCAGTCCCACCAGATCATCATACTTAAGGTGATAGATATCGGCATAGTCCTTCAGGAATCCCTTGTCAACCAATTGCTCAATAAGCGCCGGGCCGAGACCTTCCACGTCCATGGCGTCCCTGCTTGCAAAATATTTGATGCGTCTCTTCGTCTGCGCCAGGCACAGGGGATTGTTGCAGCGCAGGTACACGCCAATCCTCGCCAAGTCGCTGTTGCACTCAGGGCAAGCAGTGGGTTCTTTAAAGACATCCTCCGTTCCATCCCGTTTTTCTTTTACGACGGACACAACCTGTGGAATAATCTCCCCGGCCTTTTGCAATACGACATGATCGCCTACCCGTATGTCCTTTCGGGCGATTTCGTCGAAATTATGGAGTGTCGCCCGGCTAACCGTAGTCCCCGCAAGCAACACAGGGGTGAGGTTGGCGACGGGGGTGATGACGCCCGTCTTTCCCACCTGCACAACGATCTCCTCAATCTTCGTAATCGCTTGTTCCGGTTGAAATTTATAGGAAATCACCCAGCGGGGGGACTTGCTGGTTGCGCCCAGTTGATTATGAAGGGCAAGCGAATTGACCTTGATGACCATGCCATCCACCAGGTAGTCGAGTTCATCACGGCGCTCGTCCCACGTATTGCAGTGTTGGATGACCTCCTCAATACTCTTGCATGATTGCGTATGGGTATTTACCGGCAATCCGAGGCCTCTAAGGACGTCCAGGCATTGGGTGTGGGTTTGGAGTTCTATTCCCTCGTAATGGCCGATGGCGTAAGTAAAGATGTGCAAATGGCGTTTTGCGGTGATGCGGGGATCAAGGAGCTTGAGCGAACCGGCAGCGGCGTTTCTGGGGTTTGCAAACTGCGGCTCGCCAGATTCCACCCGTTCCTCGTTAAGCCTTTGAAACTCCTTGTTTGGCAGATAAATTTCACCTCGAATTTCCAGTACAGTCGGGACGTGCTGTCCCTTACCGGCAGATTCCAGCGTCAAGGGAATCTGATGAATCGTTTTCAGATTTGCAGTAACGTCGTCGCCCTTAAAGCCGTCGCCCCTGGTAGCTCCTCTCGTAAAAAGGCCGTTTTCGTACCAAATGGTAATGGCTATCCCGTCAATCTTCAATTCGACAACGTACTCGACGTCCTGCTGTTTATCAATATCGGCCATCCGTTTGATACGCTGGTCAAACTCCCTTAATTCCTCGCCGGAATAGGTGTTGTCGATGCTCAACATGGGAATCTTGTGATTGATGGTGGCGAATTGGGAGAGCGGTTCACCGCCAACCCGCTGGGTAGGAGAGTCCGGGGTGATAAGTTCCGGATGCGCCTGTTCAAGCTGTTGTAATTCTTTTACCAGGAGGTCGTATTCATAATCGGTGATCGCGGGGGTGTTTTCCACGTAGTATTTCCGGTCGTGATGGCGGATCACACTTCGAAGCTGATTGATTTTTTCTTTTATCGATGAGGTCATATTAAGCCGCATATCCATTAACAACGTTTAAGCGTTTCTGAGTGAAAATCCGCTTTTTGAGAAAAATACCGGTACGATTTTACCAAAAAGAGTGATTTCCCTGAAAAGTATACTGATTCCTATGGATTTATCAATCTAAATATACCGGGCAGGAATTCAAAGTTATGGCTTTTTGTTTGACAATCGGGGTATAATAAATTTGAATTGCATTTTGTATTCGTGTGGAACCTCAATTCCTGGAAAACCCGTGAGAAAATCAACTATAATAAAAGTGTTATTATTAGGTATCGGACGATGGGGTTCGAATCCAAGTTTCGCATAAAGAAAATTGACGAAGAAAGATATCCTTACATGATCGCCGAAAATTTTGAAGATATGCAAACGCTCTTTATTGACTTGTTATTACTGGCCGTGCTATCAGCCGTAGTTATATTTCCAGCCCTCGGACAGAACAGGCATTGGTCCAGCCATGAGATTCGCCACGCCGAGATAGTTCGTGAAATGGTCGAAAGCGGCGATTATCTGGTGCCAAGACTCCTGGGAGAGGTATACCATGACAAGCCGCCGGTCATGCACGCGATAGCCGCCGGACTCACGTGGATAACCGGAGCGCCGAGCATGTTGATTACACGCCTGCCTTCGGCTGTAGCAGGAATAATAGGGGTGTTGGCCGTCTACGGTATAGGACTGTTGTTTTTTGCCCGGCGTTTTGCGCTGGTTGCGGCTATCGTACTACTCGCAATGCCGGGTTACAGCATTGTGGCGAGACACGCGCGTCCCGACATGATCCTGTGCGCATCCATTTTATGTTCGTGCCTTTGCATCGGCCTTGCCATGAGAGAACGAAGATACGCATGGCAAACGTGCTACCTGGTTTTGGGAGGACTATGTGCCGGACTTGGAGTGATAACAAAGGGACCATACGGCATACTCGTCCCCGCCTTTTTCGCCTTTTTTACGCCATTCCGCCGGGAAGACCTTACCCGTCCCCGGTTTAATTGGGCCAGCTTTGCGCTTGGATTGCTGACTGCCCTTGCTATCTGGGCTGTCCCCGCCTATCTCCGCGACGGCGGCCAATACCTTCACGGGGTGCTAACCCAGCGGGACCTCGACGTAAGCATGGGGGGAGACGAAAAATCGATGCTTTACTACGTATTCTATTACGTATTATATTGGTTAATATTCGCGTTCCCCTATTCGCTTTTGCTGCCTTTCACCATACGAAACTTGCGACGAAACGGATACTCAGCCCCGCTTGCAATAGCCGGGGCTATCTTTACCGTTATTTCGTGCCTTCCTCAAAAACGTCCGCATTATCTCGTGCCATTATATCCGTTTTTTGCTCTGGGGATTGCTGTGCCGCTCGTCCAATACTATAGAACGGGACGCCTGGCGCGATATGCAATGCAAATACTGGTACCCCTCTCGTTAATTGCCATTCCCCTTTATTTTGTAGCCATTCAACCCTTTACTGAACCCTATAAAAATTCTCAGATGTTTTTTGCGGAAAAAGTCTTCAGGGTCGTCGAGCCGAAATCGCAGATATACTGTTTATCAGACGAGGAAGAGCTTGCCTGGGTAGGGCAGCGTTATGAAGGAATACGGCGTCTTAACGGCAACGACCCTTCTCTTGTTTGCCAAACGTTGCAGAATGCTGACGCAGGGTCGTATCTGGTTATCAGAGAAAAAGATTATGCAGCGCTTTTAAAATACGCTAAAGATATTCCTGGAGAGTTGGTACTTAGCCATAACGCAGACCACCACAAAAAAATGATGCTTTTCCGGCTGAACAAAAGGACATTTGAAACACCGTGAAACAGGGATTTCACCCTGACTGTTTCGCCCCTACGGGGCTACAACAATAGGTGTTTCTCTTTACCCACCGCTCACGCAGTGGGCTACGGTTGTTACACCCCGATGGGGTGTCTTTGTATTACCTCATAAACAGTATTCTGAAAGCATGGCAATCGTTCCCGCTTGTCATAACAAAAGAGGACGACGCGAATACACGCGAAAGGGTTTCTTTATTAGCGTTCATTGGCGTTCATTGGCGGTTTGATCTGTAGTTTTTTCTGACGAGCCTTTTTTCTCCGCGCCCTCTGCGTCCTCTTCGGTGAATTTGTTTTTCCCTGTAAATGGGGCAAAAGCCGCAATCTGTGCCCGTGCCGAGTATAGTCACACGCATCCGGAATTTGATACTCAAGCCTGTAAATAAAATGAAAATCCCTATACAATCAAGCTATTTTAATCAGTCTAAGGCCATGCCTCGCTAATCTTATATCCCATCACAACCCCTTTCTTCTATCTTCTTTTATTGATCTCTCTATAACCTGACGGGACAAGCTCTTCCACTCCCTGTCTTTCGTATACTGCCTGATAAAGGCGACCTTATCTGTTGAACTTAATAGCCTTCCAAGGGTTCTGTTTAACTGGACGAGATTTTTGATCCTCTTAGTATCAGGGATGCTCCGGTAAACCCTTACCCCCTCCAGGTCCAGCAGAAAGAATCTGCGCCTGTCCCCTTCCTCCCTTACAAGGATGTTGTAGTCCTTCAGGTCGTTATGATATACGTTTTTTGTATGAATCTCCCGGAACAGTTCCGCCAGGGAGCGAAGGAATACCCGTTTATCGGATAATGAAGCCTGTTTGTCTTTAAGACACTCCTTGTAGTAGTCAACGGATATCTGTGAGTCACTGACGCCCCTGGTGATATAAAAACTCTTTCCCCCCACTCCGAATCTCTTCCACTCAATGGCTGCAAGGGGCTGGGCGGTGGCAATCCCCTTTTCCATCAAAATCATAGCCCCTTTCCACGCCCTTATAGCCTTCGACCCTCTGATGAACCCTTCTATATAAGTCCAAACAGAATAGGTATTATAACGCTTAAGATATATCTCTTCCCCGTTCCATATAATCCTGCCGACTTTAATCCTCTTTTGGTCCTTGATGATAGCGCATTCTGTGGAATCAAAGAGGCTATCGGGGTCAATTTCGAATAGCCCTTCGTACCCCTCCCATACCCACCCTCTTTTTTCACCTTTATTCAGATATTTAGGCATTTGTTTTGTCTTTGATAACCTGTAGGCAGAGCCTCTCAATGTCTCTGGCATTCGCCTCCAGTGAATACCGCTCCGCTATTTTCCTGGCAATCTGGCCAAGTATAATCCGTTTGGATGGGTCAAGCAATTCCATCATGATAGCAGCCATCTCATCAGCGTCATGGGGATTATTCAGTATGTACCGTTCCAGTTCTCCCTTCAACAGCTCCGAGGCGCCGGCCCGGCCACTAACTATTACGGGAATCCCACAAGCCATTGCCTCCAGCGCCGCATTGCCAAAGGCCTCCTGGAGGGATGGAAGGGCAAAGAAATCTGCCGCTGCATAAAACCTCGCCGCGTCTTTCCTGGGACCGGTAAATATTACCCTGTCGTCGATTCTAAGAGATTTGGCCTTACCCTTGTAACGGTCAATGGCGGCGTCTCCACCCACAACAAGGCAGTAAAGCCCTTCGTCCTTAAGAGAAACAAGGGTCTTCAGGAGCAGATCAAGTCCCTTTCTTTTAAATCCGTTTCCAAGGAAGAGGCAGACAGGCGCGTTCCGCGGCACACCAAACTCGCTCCGAACAGCTTCCCGGTAAAGAGACCTCTTGTCCGGATTAAAAAGCTCCGTGTCTATACCGTCGTAAATTATGTCTATATCTTCGCCTGGAACACCGTATACGTCCAACAGTTCCTTCTTCACAACCTCTGAGATAGCTATGACCTTCCTGTAGCCGTCTTTTCGGAACTGCCTCTTTTCAATGGACAGCATCGAGGTATGATAGGGGCTGATCCTTTTGAAAAATCTTTTTAGCGCTCCTTCCGTCTCCATCATCCTCTGAAGGAACACCCTGTGGGTGCCTCCTCCACACCTGACGACGTCCTGATGAAGAAGCCTCGTAAATCCGACGACCAGATCATGGCCGCCCTTGAACGCTATCCGGGGGCCAAAATATGCCAGACTCCAAAGCCTTACCGTCCTTCCCAAGCCGAACGACGGAATCCTGTGGATTGATACTCCCGCATGTATCCGCGTGCGCACCTCCTGACAGTATACGTGGACGGAGTGGCCGAACCGGCTCAGGCAACCTGAAAGCTCATAAAGGTCACGCTCGGTGCCACCAACCGTGTCGTATCGCTTTGCTATGAATGCTATATCCATAATTTTCACCCAAGCTATACTCTTGGTGGCACAGGCCTCTTGCCGGTGCTTTCTTTTGTTTCTTTTGATGCAGCCCTGAAAAGGCATTCATTCAGTCCCAACATTAACATCACAAACCTCAGCCTCTTGCTGGAGAAAAAGTTCGGTTCGAAGCTTCCGCAAACCAGGAACCCTATGAAAGCCGCAAAAAAACAGATATAAAGGACGTGCAGAGGATCATACGGGGTTGATGCACGCCCGGCTTTTTCATTTTGAAAGCATCTTCGTAAAAGGGTAAACAGGAGCCATCCGTACGCCGCAAAGCCAATCAAACCGGTCGTCGCCAGCGCTTGAACATGGTCCATGGATATTCTTATATGTTTGTCGGTTGAGACGTACTTGTACGCCTCATGCCCGATTCCCGTAAAGGGGTCTTTCTTTATTATGGCTACCGTGTCTTTCAGCATTTGTAATCGCTCCATGTTGCTTCCGGTTCTTTCACTTCCCGGTTGGAAGGGCTTGACTGTGCTGTTTATGACCTTCCCGGCAGGAGATTGTGGGCAGTATAACGCCACACAAAACGCCGCTATTATCACCAGCAATCCCAAGGGCAGCAGTATCTTCCAATTCCAGTAAAACAACAGTACCGTTATGCCGGCAAACGTACCCAGCCATGCAGCCCGTGACAGGCTCAGGAAGCTTGCCGTCAAAAGAATACAGAGGAATAACACGAATATGCCCCTTTTTATTCTTCCCATCTCCACCATGATTAATGGCCCAACCACCATAGGGATAACCAGGGTATTTATGTGTGCCGTAAAGATGTCAAGCCGGAGCGCGTTTGCACGAAAATATTTGATGATTTCGACGCCCGACCACACAACTGCCATGTAGAGGATGAGGTTGGTCAGATGGCTCGCAAAGTCTTCCTGCATTTCGTAATTGGCAAGCATTATATAAAGCAGGAAGAATCTGAAGGCTCCGATTGCGGCAAGACTGTGAAGAGGTTTTATTGAGAAGAACGAGGTAAAGGCCAGCGCTGCAACAAAGACAATCATAGCTATTCCCACGCCTGTTGTACGCAGGAATGACTGCCCAATACCTGTTTTATGCACAACGTAACCAACAAGGATCAACCAGAATGCCACCTCGGTTAAGGCTATATATATCGGTGTAAAAGCAATAAAGAGGATGATGGAACCTTTAAACAGATAGTCTCCATATTCTTCCATGGCGGACTTCGTAGTCGCATTCATTTGCATGTACCGTTACTCCTCCACCTAAAAATCTTTTTCAAACAGGCTGTTCTAAAATATCCCGATAGACCGCCTCCGTCTTCTCAACAATCGCGTCTAAGGAAAACCCTTTGACCTTTGCGAGTCCCTCTATTGCCATACGTTCCCGGAGTTCCTTATCACGCAAAAGCCTGATAATGGCAGATGACAACGCATCCGGATTCCCTGGCGGAACAACGAATCCGGAGACCTCGTCCGCAACAACCTCCCGGCTTCCACCAACGTCCGTAGTGACAACGGGGACACCGATAGCCATAGACTCCTTCAATATCCCCGGAGAACCCTCGCCGCTAATGGATGAGAGTACCGTAATAGTGCATTGAGCAATAAATCTCCTGATGTCCTTTTGAAAACCAAGAAACGACACCTTGTCCGCAATAGCCAGTTTTTTTGCGTACCTTTCCAACTCGCTCCGCAGTTCACCATCCCCGACGATTATGAACTTTGCACGGGGAATCGCCGCTAAAACGTTTTTTGCCGCCTCTAAGAAATACTTGTGGCCTTTATGTCCGGCAAGGTGCGCAGCGTTACCCACTACCAGTTCAGGCGGTTCTACACGCCTCTTTTCATAGCGGTTAAGGTCTATGGCGCTGTGAATGGCAACAACCAGGCGGGGTGGAATCCCGGAATTGACAAGGTCATTTCTCACGGACTCGCACACCGCAATCAATTTATCAACCGCGGTATATTTCAGTCTTCCCCAAAGTCCTTTAATCGGAAAGCTAACCCGCCGGGTAACCACAACCTTGTGGCCTCTTTTAAACAGAGAAGCGAAGTATCCGATGGTGTGCGCATTGGAGGTGTGCAGGTGAAGGATATCATAGCCGGTTCTCAGCCGACAGGCAATTTTAAAGATAGCCACCGGGTCAAAACCGCCTCTCATGGACATTTCCACCACCGCCAAGCCTTCTTTTTTCGCCCTTTCCGCCAGAGGGCTGCCGGGTTGGCAAATAATCGTGGATGTATGCCCCTTCGCCGTAAGACCCTTTGCAAGATACAGAACCTGCTGCTCACCGCCACGCCAGGTTTTTTCAGTGTTTATATGAAGTATTTTAAGCAAATTTAGCCACGAATGAATGTAAATATACAGGAATCAGGCCTTCGCGAGGTGTTTTGATTACGAAAGGCAAAATCATGATGCCAATTGAGGACAGTAGACATTATGATTTATTCCTTACTTTAGAATACAATTCCCCATGCAATTCGATTATCTTTTCTTATCGTCTCCGTTCCCGGTAATATGGCTCAATTCCCATAGTTTTGCGTACTTGAGAAATACGTAATAGGCAGAGGAAATGGCTATAATAAATCCGGGAACGCCATCCCTGAACCCTTGCTTTAAAAGGTATTTCTTAAAAAACGTCCCAAAAGGCCTGGATATCATATTCCAAACCCCGGCCTTCTTCCCCAGTTTCAAATACTCCCCTGAGCTTATCGTTGTAAAATGGTTTATGGTGTTAACGTGGTGTGCAATATCGTTGTAAGAGTAATGATCAATATCGCCATTCAGATAACCCACGTTTCCATTCGCGACGACCGTGTCATGGGGATTTGTCCCCCCCCACCGTGCCTTGTCTTTTCTGAAAAGCCTTACCTTGTTGTCGGGATACCATCCGGAATGATTTATCCATTGTCCCAAATAATAAACGTGTCGCGGCATTTTGTAAGCGTCGGCTTTTGGATTGTGTAATACCTTTTGAATTTCTCCGGCAAGTTTTGGCGTGATTCGTTCGTCGGCGTCTATTGAAAGTATCCACAAATGAGAGGCTTTGTCCACGGCAACGTTTTTCTGCGCCACATGGCCGGGCCATGGATTAAAAAACACCTTATCCGTATATTCTTTGCAGATATCTACGGTCTTATCCGTACTCCCGGAATCTACAACGATTATTTCGTCAGCCCATTTTACACTTTCCAGGGCGTCGCGAATGCGTTTTTCCTCATTGAGTGTTATTATGGTAACGGAGAGTTTTTCCATATAACGTATAGACTTTCAGTGTAGGGACACGGTGCCCGTGTCCCGTCGTGTGAATATAAAATGGTTGCCGAAAAGGCCTAATTTAATGTATAGGGATTTCAAACCGACCTTGTAGTGGCAAGGCGCGCCTTGCCACTACGCTGTTAAAAGTCGCTGAATGCCTAATTATTGTACAGGAATTCAAAATTCAGGGGAGCAAGGAAAAATCATACTCTGGTGGATACGCTTCGCTTAATCCACCCTACACCCTAAAACAATCTGTGAAATCTGTGGTTCCAGAGCCTTTCATCCGTCCGCGCATTCGTACCACGCATCACTTAACCTCAAACATCGCTTTTTCTATCCCGATGTTCCCTTCGGCGTCAAAGGCGTTGACGGTGAGGGTGTAATCGCCAGGTGGGAGCGGCGCGGTGGTGATTTGAAATGACTCTTCAAGGCCGTCAAAGATACCATCCACAGGATATGCGGATATCCATTCCTGTCCATCAAGGGTGTATTGCACTTTTATAATTTGGCTGTCCGCATCCTTTACGAAACCGGAGATGATGTACTTTCCACTTGTTCCGGCAGAAGCGCTTAATGATTTGATGGCCGGCCTGGAATTGTCAATCACGATGGGCTGGGTTATTTCCTCAACAGTGCAGGCTATCTCAGGCGCATTATCGGGGCTGTCGCAGACCAAAAGCCTGACGTGGTATTTCCCGTCGGGTAAACGCAGGGTGTCCCAGGGATACGTCCCCTTTTTCTGGGTATTTTTGTCAATAACCCTCCACGCCTTTTCGTCTATGCCTTTGTAATACATGGTTAATTGCAGGGTGTCGTTATTGGGGTCTTCCACTTCCCACTGAATAGTTTTCTGCGCCACCTGGTGGTGGGGCTTTTGGGTAGCCGCCGTATGTGCTTTTGCTTCCGGCTTATCAGCAGCCTTTGCATCCGCTGCCTTCGCTACCTTTGCGGAGGGGTCTTTTTCTATCGCAAAATTGATAATCTTTGGAGACTGGTTTTTGGGGAGATAGGTAAGCGACACGGTGTTTAAAGAGGGGGATACCGTATCGTTTGTTGTTTGTAAGGTGGCCTTGTATTGTATAAAACGCGCTGGGGGGCTCGTTATCATTTCACCGGAACAGAGACACGGGTAAGACCAGTTGCTCCAGGTGGCGTCGGGTCTTTCGCTATTTCCAGTATGCGTGGAAAGCGCTATCTTTGTGCAAACCGGCTGTGAGTCTGTCCAATAAATGTGTCCCCAGTTTGAGGCCGCGGCTGCGTCGAACACTTGGGAGGCGAAGTTGCCCTCCGGCACAAAGGAAGGCGATATTTTGTAAACCTTTCCGCGGTTTCCCGTGCCGATATACAGTTCGTCATTATCCGTGCTGAGACAGCAGGTCACCTGAGATTCTTCCACCGTAGCCAAACTGCTGGAATCCTCGTCTTTGCAGAGCTTATAGACGCCCGCGTTGTTTCCCGTTACGGCGTAAAGGTTGTCGTGGGTATCCAGCGAGAGGTCAAGGATAAGCGACTGGTTGGTCTCAAATATTTTCTGAGAAAGGCCTTCCGGCGTGATTTTATAGATATAGTTGGGCGCTGTCGGCATACCGGCAATCTTCGACGGTATTGCGGGTTCCCTTACCACGGTCTTCTGCTGACGCATGGAAATGGTTCGCGTCACCGGAGTCTCTTCGGGAATATTTAAATCCCATGCCCTCTCTTCCTTAAGGATGGTAGCAACAACCCCCGTATGCGACGGCTGTTGCGGGGATGACGCAACGGGTACCTGTGCCTGCACGCCTGACGACGTGCCTGCATAGACGTTGCCCGCGGAATCCAGCGCGAGGCAGTGTATCTCATCCTCGCCGGCGTCATAAAGCGCCTGAGCCAGGCCGTTGTCCGTTATCTTATACACCAGGCCTCCCGGCTCTGTCCCGGCATATATCGCCCCATGCGGGTCGAGACATACGTCCATGATGTTGGTTTCCGTAGAATCGAACAAGACGGACGGAACGCCATTCGACGATACCTTGTACAGAACGCCGTCATTTCCCGTCCCTACGATAAGATTAGAATTGCCGTCAACGGCCATATCCCATAGATACGTTGCCGGTAAGTCGCAAAATACGGTTGCCTTGCCGCTAGTGTCTATTTTGTAAATAATGCCCGTTGGCGCAACGCCTGCATAGAGATTTCCCTGCACGTCCGCAGCGAGGCTCTGGACGTATAATTCGGGGGCTTTGAAAAGTTCAACCGCGTGATAACCATCTTTAATAAGGTAAACGGCCCCCGGATCGCCTGTGCCGACATAGACGTGATTCTGTTTGTCGGCAATAATAGACCAGACAAAGGAGCCTTTAATGCCCGTAATGGCCTCCACTTTGGGGGAAAGCCGCAGATCGCCCGTGCTGTGAATAGCCGTGTTTTGGGTAACGCCTTTGCTGAAATCGGATTCAAGGGAGGACGTCCACGTCCTGGTTGCCGTTCCAAAGGCGCAGGGAGAGAGGAATACAAGGAGGAAGAGTATTGCTATTTTTACTGGCAACAGTTTGTTCATAGTCTCTATACAAAGTGAAGGAATTTCAAAGTTCAATCCGACTTAAACAATCGTACCAAAAGATTGGCTGAAACATACCTCGGTGAAGTTTAAAGGCCGGCAATAGGTTTCAATTAGATAAATGCCTTTATGATGAGGGAGATGGTACCGGCAATGCCAAAACCAAGGAGCCATTTGATTCGACGGAGTTCTGTTTTTACAATCTTGATTTCTGCTTCAAGTGAATTGAATTTTGATTCAAGCGAAGCGATTTTTGTACCAAACTTTGGTTCAGTCGAACCGACCTCAGACTCAAGCCTTGATCCAAGCGCACCAACCTCCGATTCAATCTTTAGTTCAAGTGAATCAATCTTCGATTCCATGCGAACAAAGCGGTTTTCGTAATCGGCGATGGATTTGGCTGCCGCTATGGCTTTCTCTTCGGATGCGCCAGCTTCTTTCAGGGCATCATAGAGTTCTGCAATCATGGTAGTCATAGGGAGGATTATACCAGAAGGATGGTGATTGGCAAAAGAAATTCCAAGGGTCGGTGAAGTGTAAAGGCTGGCAATATAATTGAAAAGGACGGGCGGCGCTCGCCCAATATATTATTCAGAACACCTTCTCCCTTGAGAAGCTGACCTATAATCCTGAAGCGGGTACGGTTATTTATCGCTCTAAAATGTCACAAGGCAAAAGCAAGAAAAACTTTCAGATATACACGGCGGAGGAGTTCATCGCCGCCATTACCCAGCACATCCCGGAAAAATCATCAGCTTTATCACTGACCAACAGGTAATACGGCAGATATTGAAACATCTCGGCCTTTGGATACCGGCGCCTTCCAGAGACCCGCCCAACACAGAATCCTCTCATATAAACCATAGGCCAGGCGTCCTCGCCTGACATTATGATGACAATTTGCTAAAAAGGTTGCAATTTTCATTGTTTTTGCTATATTGGACATCTCTTGGAGAAAAGCAATTTCCGATCAACTTGTAAAAAAATCCAAGTGAAATTTACCATTTAAATTTATTTGCTTGGCTTTGTGTGCAGGCTTCAAACGCTGCTATGAAAAATTAGCAAGGAGTTTGTTGATTACAGTTGATATTCCTAACGAGTTAGTGGTTCGATTACAACCGTTTGTGCAATGTATGCCACAAGTTTTAGAACTCGGTCTGCATGAGTTTTCGCTACCGAAACAATCCGGTTTTCATGGTTTGAGTGAGATTTTAGGGTTTTTAGCCTCTGTGCCGACAGCGGACGAAATTATTGCGCTGCGTCCTTCGCCAGTGTTGCAAGAACAGGTGGATGCGTTGTTGGAAAAACTGCGGCATGGCATGTTAAGCGAAGTTGAGCAGCAACAGTGGCAACAGTATGAATATGTTGAGCATTTAGTGCGCACGGCCAAGGCGAATGCGTTTTTGAAGTTGAAGGCGACTGCGTGAGTTTAACTTATATTTCGCAAGAGTTGCGGCGGTTGGTGTATGAACGGGCGGCGGGATGTTGATTGAGTATTGTTTGATTCCCGAAGTGGCAGTGTTATTTGCGCATCAGATTGACCATATTATCGCTGAGAAGCATGGCGGCGTTACGCAAGCGGATAATTTGGCGTTGAGTTGTGCGATTTGTAACAAGTACAAAGGCAGTGATATAGCTTCGCTGGATGAGAATGAGGTGGTGGCTTTGTTTCATCCGCGCCGTCAACATTGGAGTGAGCATTTTCAGTTGCAAGAGGCTGTGATTGTGCCGTTGACTGCGCACGGACGAGTGACGGTTAAGTTGTTACAGATGAATTGTTTTGAGCGGATTGCTGAACGGCGGTTGTTAATAAGAGCGGAATTGTTGTCAGTGATTGCGAGTTGCTGAGTTAGCAAGTTATTTTCTGAAAATTAAAATGATGCACTTTTTTCATTCAGTGCATATTGTTGTGTTGTGGGAGTATATTTATAACAAACTTAATCGTTTAGAAAATACAAAGAGCCTCCGCATAAACTAAAAAACAAATCATCAAAAAGCAAAAAGGTATGTCAAAAGTCCTGGTGATAAAATAAATTTAACTTCACAGCGAAGGTAAA
>JACVXV010000076.1 GCA_015661205.1 Candidatus Brocadiaceae bacterium | reverse complement strand
AACTTAAAGCATCTCAGCCTCCTACGCACCCACTTGTCCAATGAGCAATATACTTTTTGTACATTACCCAGCCGAAAGTAGTTGACATGCCCACGAATGTCCGGGTTGACGTTACCAATGACGGCTTTCAGGTTGACGCCTTGTGTGCGTCTGGTGATGACTCTGATGGTGTCCTTGAGTTTGTCCATTGATTTCTTGCTTATACCCTTGTACTTGCCTTGGAACGTGTATCCGAGAAATCTGAAGCCTCTTTTGAAGTCGGTCAGCTTTTGTTTTATCCTCGCTCAACTTCATTCCCACTCTCGATATGTTCCTCTTGATTGATTACGGATAGAAAGCTTCGCAACCGTCTTTCCCGTGTCTGGATGTTTCCTGCCGTAAGCGCTCCGGGAGAGGCTCCTGGTACTACGTGCTGATGCCACGAATATCTTTTCTCGTTGAACGTATTCAACCTTCTTCTTTCATCAACTCCACTAAGGTTATGCCCCTTTACGCCTGTTACGACAGGCACACTATTATGAGCAATGCTGACGACTTTCAAGATAGACCCGTGAGAGCCGGTCGTCTACCACCATCTCATCCAACTCGGATTTCGGTTTTTCCTTATACCTCGCTGTTAGGGAATTTCTCCCAAGATGTATATGGTAGGACAAGCGTTCCCGCTTGTCATCATAATGTCAGGCGGGGACGCCTGACCTACCATGCCCTGGTAATATGGATTACCCCTTTTCCCTTAGTGACACATGTTCACCCCGTTAGATATATTCTGAATTTATCTGCTAGACAAATTTTGACAAATAATCTAACGGGGGTGAAAACGCATTATCCAGAGATGTTTTTACCTAAACTCTTTCGACATCTCCAACACGGACGGTGCTTGTGCTTCACACAGGAACGGGCGGTTGGCACGAATAACACGCCATACTCATACACCCCAAAAGGTCGCCTGTGCCTCGTAACTCCGACATACCACCTCACGGTGAGTACGCTATCTATTCTACGCATACGGATTGCTCCATTGTATGATGTATAGGCACAAACTTCACTACGAGGATTTAGGCTCGCAGCGGTGGTATTTTCAACCACTTAGGTATTCCATACCTCAAGGCACGCCATTCCCAAGCTCCAGCTTGGGAATGAGTTTGTACCGGAAGCCCCTGCTTCATTTTTTTTCCCGGTAGGACAAGCATCCCCGCTTGTCATAACAAAATTCCTTATTCAGGGGAATAAGGAAAAATCATAATGTCAACCGGGGACGGTTGACCTACCATAATATTGAACAAGGAATAACGAACGCCGAAGGATAAGAGACATTTCTTTGGTAACCGCTAATGAACGCCAATGAACGCTAATAAATGCGAAACAAAGAAAAGCCTGCGCGTCAATTAATTCACGGTTTGTGTAGGGACACGGTGCCCGTGTCCCCGCGTGAACACAAAAAAGTTGCCGAAGGCCTAATTGAATGTACAGGAAATTCAAAGTTAGGCCTGAAAGGCCGGCAGGATATAGCGGGGAGTCCACCCCGTTAGATAACAGATATCGAACAGGAGGCACAATGAACACTCACCTGTTTTTCCAAAGTCACGCTACCCACTACAGCACAATATCTAACGGGGTGAAGCCCCCTGTAAAGATAATAAAAGAATGCACACTCCGAAGGGGAGACAGGGCATTTTGTTTTCTGAATTAAAACAATGGTAAATTCCAGGAAAGACAGGTGTTCATGCCCTGTTAAGCATCCTTTTCTGTCGCCCCTTCAGGGCTTGTTATATTATTCCACTTACCAGGGGCTTCACCTCTGGCTATAAACTTTCAGCCCTTCGGGCCTGTTGTAGAGCGAAGAGACTCTTCGCTCTACAGGGAAAAGTCGCCAAAGGTCTGATTTAAGCAATTTCAAACGTACGTGTAGTGGCAAGGCGCGCCTTGCCACTACGCTGATAAAAGCGCCAAATGCCGAATTAAATTCGGGCAATAGCGCTCTGTGCAATTGATAGCAAAATCAATCATATAAAACGTGGGGTTCAAGTTGTGGGCTTGACCCGGTAATAATCCGCAGTGGCGCAAATTTTACCCGAAAATCGGTAAACCGATATTTTGTATTTTTGCCTCTATATCACGAATCCTATCCTCCGGCTTGCCTTGTGCAAGCAGAAGCATCGTGTACTTGCAATGCGAGCAGAATTTAGAGATGGAAGTGAAAAAGAACAGTCCTTCCCCAACTTCAGGCGGGGGCATCGCAAAAAACACGTGGTTGAACTCACTCTACGAAATTTTAAGTAAAAGAAAAAGAATAAAACGCCATTCTCTTTTTCGGCCACATTACAGTGTTCTCCTTATTAACAATGTTGTTATTGATAAAAGCTCTCTGGCTACAAAAACTCTATGAAAGGAAAATATTTTGTTTGTACTCGTAAACAATGTTCCTAACTACCTTATTTTTTAGTATCATCTTTCGGATTTGGCTTGGAATCCTCTTGTGAGTTTTTCAATGCAGTGCCAAAATAGTAGCCTAAGATTAGCGTTATTATTGGGGGAATAACTTTTACGCAAACGTCAAATACCTCTTTGCCAGACCCACTAGAATTTGTTGGTCCCCAAACATATACCGTTATGGCCTTTTCAAATTGATCCTTCTAAGACCAGACATCCACTGCCTTACGCACCCGCTTGTATGCTCTTGACTTGCCGAAATACATTTTACCGCGGTAAATAGACGGCATACCCTCTCGGCGGTGCGTAAAATCCACCCCATCCGTTACCTTGAGTCGTCTGTTCCCGTGGCGTGCCGGCGTCTTCACGCCCGCGCCATGCAACGGGGACAAAGCGGGTGTTGTTCAACTGTGTCTCGACCCATGCGCCATTCCATGCCTCGCCCCAGTTGTTCATAACGAAGATCAGACCCTTTTGATTGCCGGCGCCGCTCCGTTGCATGATGTAAAGATTGTCGTCCACATGGAGGAGTGTTGTTACACCGCCGGCATGGTCTTCATGTGCGCGCACCAGCGCTGCAATGCCGCTTTTTTCGCCTGCAAGCCCCAGGTTCAGTGCGTAATAATCCTGCCAGAACACGCAGGGGTAGCCCTCGTGGGTCAGGATGAAGGCGTAGGCGAGCATCTTGTCGTTAATAATCGGATTGTCGCGCACGACGTCATGGTTTTCAACGAACGTGACGGCCTCAGTTGGCCGGTCTTTCATGAGCGTACCGCCATCGGCAAGGTTTCTGAGGCTGTATCCGTAGTCGTCACACAGGTCTTTCAAGCGCTCACGCAGGGGGAAATCGAATGCCCCGGCGCGGTTGTCCGACCATGCGTTTGTTTCGTCGAGCCAGCCATCAATCTTGCGGTCGCTGTCCCAGCATTCGCCGACGCCGAATGGCCTGATGGGCTTTCCGTTTCGAAGCGCCCGCAGTTCCTGGATGGCGCGCACCATCCAGCCGCCGTAACCTTTTACGCAGTCGTAACGGAATCCATCAAATCCTATCTCCTCCAGGAGCCATCGGGCATATTCGATAACCTGCGTGTAGACATACGGATTCCGGTGGCAGAGGTCGGGCATATCGCCAAAGGTCTCCTGATCCCAAGTTTCGTAAGGAGAGGGGTGAAAGCATGTGTAGTCCCGCGCAAACTTGCCGCTCCTTGGTGTGAACTTCGTCCACCGCCGTACCTGGTCAATGGAATTCAATTCCTCCGCGTCTCCTCCGCTGTTGTGATTGATAACGATATCGGCATAGACGTCCATACTGCTGTTGTGGGCAGCCAGAATCAGGCTGAGCAGTTCGTCCTTAGAACCAAACCAGGTCTTTTTGGAACCTCTTTGATTGATATCTCCGAGGTCATAAAAATCGTAGGGATCGTATCCCATAGATATGCCTGCAATATTTGCCGCCTTGCACGCGGGAGGCAGCCAGAGCGCGGTAAAGCCCGCCGCCTTCAGATCTGTAACCTGGCCTTTAATGTGATTCCACCACTGGTACTCCTTCTCCTCAATACGCGGACAATCCCAATAAAATGCCTGCATGATAACGCCCATAGAACCTCCTTCTACGATTATGAATCGTTACAAGCTTTCAAGAAAACTAAGGATTACACAAACTTAAACAAAGAAGCAAGGACAAACAGCGTTTGTCCTGTCCTTGCCTTCCAGTATTCCGCAAACATTAACTCATTCTTCAAAATTTTCCTCATGCGGTGTGAAGGGTAGGTTTTCCTATAGCAATGCCAACAGTTACACCCACCCACAAACCCGTGTAAATAGAGGAATGTCCTATACAATCAACTTACCTTCACAAGGTAAATAGAGCCGATTCAATCCCTGCCGGGCCATTCAATTGTGGCGTCTGGTCCTGAACGTCTGCATAAAGAATAGAATCGTTACACTTATTAACAAGGTTTCCATAAGTCAATTTCTTTCCTTTATTTTTATAAAGCTCATGACACAGAAAGTACGTGAATGCGCCATAGTTGGCACCACCATTTGAGTACTCTTTTGCCGTTTGGCTGTCTTTGCATGCTGAGAGTAAAACGGGTGTATATTCCTCATTTTCACCCTTCACGCCCCGTAACAAACGTTGCTTTTTGCCTGCAAACTCTTTGCGCAACTTAAATAACGGAAAAGGACTCCCCTCAGCAAAATTAAACTCGTATATTCTGTTCAAAATATCCATCGGCGGCATAAAACCCCGCACTTTAACATCACCGCCTCTTGTGCCGGTTCCACAATGACAGCAATCAAAGATAACTGTAAGTTTGACTCCGGCAGGGAGACCGCCGAATAACTCTCTGAGGTCGTCATCTATCAGACCCGGTGCGTCAAAATCAAAATCGAAGGGAACTATGCATTCATCCAACCCGTCCACTTCGTCGCCAATTCT
The DNA here is from genome assembly GCA_015661205.1 of Candidatus Brocadiaceae bacterium. Lineage (GTDB taxonomy): Bacteria > Planctomycetota > Brocadiia > Brocadiales > Brocadiaceae > JACVXV01. The sequence goes on along the minus strand of JACVXV010000076.1, from coordinate 13,220 downwards.
GTCGGGTACCTGTGTTCCATGTCCGGAATAATGCAAAAGGAACGAGTCTCCGCCTTTTGCTCCATCAAGTAACCACTCCAGTTTATTCTTTATTCTGTCTGTGGTTGCACGACTGTTATGAAGCATGTGGATATTCTGCGTGGGAAATGTATAAACCTCTTGCAGTGTCCGATTTACAAGAAAAGAATCGTTTATGCATCCATACAGTTCCGGAATATGGGGTGGGTATTCGTTTATGGCAACAAGTAAGGCTTTATTCTGCGGTTTTCGTTGTGTTAAACTTCTTTCTGCAACCTTTAGTGCGCGTGTTGCAAGCAGGGAGTTACGTAAGATTTCTACCATTTCATCGTCACCAAGATACCCCGTCGAAGCATGTCCGGTTTTACTGTGTATGCCCATGTTTTTAAAACGGTTTTCTCCACCATGTATCGTTAGATAACCGCCAATAGGGTCGCCATTAAACCAGTCCCAGAATCCATCACCCTCATTATCCACATTTGCCCACAGAGCCGTCTTCTCCAAATACTTCTGTCGTTCGTTTCTAACAACCGGTAACCACAGAGGACTTCCGATAGTAATTAATGATGAAATCTTCGGGCAATTGCTCCATCCGTTCAAAACGTCATACGCCACAACGGTTCCCCAACTGTGGCAAATAATATGAAGTTCAGAGTCGTTTTGTGATAGCTCCGTTAGTTTCTCCCGAAGCTTGCTTTGAACCCTATCGGCTAAATCGGGATTCAGCAGATAAAATATAAAATCACCCAGGTAATCCTTCATGAACCCCCGCTCAGCGCTCCGATCAATAGACTTGCCATTGCTCCGACACCAACGTATAAGTTCCCTATGAATATTTGCATTTATTTCGTCCTTGAGCTTCGATGCCTCGCTTGTTAATGACGGCGCTTTTAGCGACCTTGTTCCGGTTTTTCCTTTTGTGGTGTCACCTTCCATAACGCCTTCCCACCAAACACCATGATAGTCATTACCCGGATCGAATTTGGTTTTACCGATTGCGCCAACTACTTTGTCGCGCCATTCATGCCAGTAATCTGGTTCGGGATCTCCTATTCCATGTACAAAAACAATTTTTCCCATAACCTATATCCTCCATGCCTCAATAAAATTATTTTTAGGATAAAAACAATATTTCGCTTCTCATCTCTTCCGTAGTTCTTAACCAACGTAACTAAGAAAATTGCCAAATTCACATGAAAGAGGAGCAAATATTGACAAACAATTTCGTGGTTGCCGGCTATCAGCAATCAGCCGGCAACCACAAACAAAAATCCCGGCACTAACGATTACATAAATACATTTTGAAGTACTTCTGCCGAAGATGCTTCAAGTTGAGGTACTTGTACATGCCCGGAGTTCCTAATAGCGGCAGTTACCAGGCTATCCAGCGTTTTTCTAACAATGCGGCCTCCGGTTCGTCTAAGTATTTGGCAAAAGTTGTAGGTAAATATGCCTCTCACAGATCCACCTATACTGGTTTCCTCGGATGTTTGATAGTCACGACATCCAGCCCATAATACGTGGTTAAGTCCTGACACAACCACAAGCTCCTTTGTGCCTGGTTTTGGTTTTAAAATACCTTTCTTGGTAAACTTTGGGTTGTTGTGGTTGTAGTCTATATGAAAGGCATGGTCTAGCGGTGGAGCTATGTAGCGCACACTTACTGATAATCCTTCAGGGGCTATTGAACCTCTCGTAGCTGTGCCAGAATGGCATGAATCAAGGATTACATCAAGATTGACACCAGATGGCAGTCTCGAAAAAATGGCACGAATGTCATCGTCTAAAATGTAAACCTTTGTAGCAAAATTGAGGTCATGCGGACACAATATCTCATCTCTCCCGTCCGGCTCTTCGTTATTAAAATCCACTACCTGCGATCCGTGACCTGAATAATGAAACACAAGAGAATCGCCTGCTTTGGCACCTGATGTTAACCATGCAAGGCCGTCAAGAATCCCTTTTTTCGTTGCACGGCTATCTGTGCATATACGAATTCCTGATGTTGGAAAACCACAAATAACCAGCGTGTTTGCCATATCTCTCGCATCGCTAACACATCCACGAAGGTCGCTCCCTCCAGGGCCGGTGGGTGCATAATCATTGATACCAACTATAAAAGCTTTTTTAGCCATTTTGAGGCTCCTTTCTTTAATTTACAACACCTTGAATTAAAATTGTAGTTGAGTGTCATACCTCTGTTTAAACATGGTTACTTATCAGTACGCTTTATTGTGTCATATTAAATCACCTCCAGCATAATTTAAAAGTTTCCCGCAAGATATGGAACGCCTTGCAAATGCATAACCCTAAATATGGTACACGCGCTCTCATATTTTGCTCCAATATTTATTTGCATTTGCACATCATTATCCTTCTCATAAAGAACTTTTTCTATTGCATTTGAAAATAGTAATTCTGCGGACACTTCACCTAAATGAAATTCTCGTAAAATCATGTCACAAAATACAATTACGCCAAATGCCCATACCTCTCCACCACGTCCAACCTCAAAACCGCCCCATCCACCGGACGTCCGTCCATTACACTGAAGAGGTTTTTCCAACCCTTTTCGGCCCAGAGGGCGGCGTCGGCGTTCCGGAGTCCCTTGTCGTTGAGATGCTCCCTCCATAGGTCAAGGATAAATTTTTCTATCCCTTCATGATGTTGCCACCACACGTTCATTTCGGAATCCTGCTCTCCGTTGTAGTCAAGACTATGAGGGCTGATGTTGGCGGAGCCGACGGTTGCCCAATGCCGACCACCCTGTCCGCGGTTCAGGAAGATGGAGCATTTGGAGTGGAGGTACATGTTGCTCTTTTCAAGGAAGCAGCGAAACCGCTCTTGCGGGGAACCGGAGGCATCTGGGTTGTTGGGCTTTTGTCCTGTTTCCCTGGCACTGATAAAGGTGTATGCCATGATGTCGCTGACGGTCAGCACCTCGTCTACCCGCAGGGTGATACTTGGGACGGTATCTGGCAGCTTGTTTCCGTTCGGGGTTGTGAGGTACATCCATTCGGCGTTAGGCGTTTTATCTGCCCGTCCTGCCGGGGCTAGTTTTACGGCATTTTTTATGACAAACCTGCTTTCCGTTTTCAGGTTTTCAGGGCTGACATTGGCCTTGTCGTCCAGAAAACGGATGTCATTCCGCGGGTCAATGACGCCCCACATGGGTATCCACAGGCCGTCTTTGTCTTTTACCAGGATGGTCCGTGCGCTTTTTATTTCCATCCATTTCAAATTCTGCATTTCCTTCCGAATGAGTGCGTCTTTGAAGAAGATGCCGCCTAATTTCTCGTCGAGCGCCGCAGTACCAGGGTCGTAGGTGATAACAATGCAGGCAAAAGGCCCGTTATGCTCCCGATTGGCGCGCCACTGTGCCGCTATCTTTTCTGCTATGCTGTGTTTACTGAAATACTGGTTTTCCATGTAAAGAAAGCTTGCCGGCCCGGTAAGCGCGGAGATGGCTTGCTCGTAATGTTGCAGGATGCCGGTTTTAGCATTCGAACTGGATTGGTATACGTTTTTAGGCATGGTTTCCGTTATATCGACATGGTCGGCAGGAAAGGAGGAATCGGCCACGGTATCGTAGCGGGCGATGCCGACAACTTGACGTTCATATAAATAAGGATGCAGTGTGCGCAAATATGCCGACAGCTCCTTGTATTTGCGGCGGTCGGAAGGGCTGTGATCCTCTTCCGATTTTGATGCCAATATTTGCGCCAGGTGGTCGTAACCCCCTTTGTTTCGTATTGCCTCATCCCACCTCATTGCAAAGGTTTTCATTACTTCATGGATAATCGGTCCCCGTACGATTGTACCCGTGTCATGTAAAGGCGGGACACAACGGGTTATCCTGGAAGTAGGCCGCTTATCCGAGCTGCCTCTCCGGCTATCGATCAGCAGATGCTCCCTGCTATCCCAGTAGTCTTTCTGAAAATTCAATCCGCCAATGTAGCATCCCCGCTCCGTCAGCACAAATTTCTGATGGTGGGAACCCATGATGGACTTCTCTTCATATTTTGCAAGGCCGATATACGAGAGCGCCTTACATACCTGGTTGAGAAAGATACGTTTGAGGGATTTTGTCAGTCCATCAAAGAAAGAAGGCACCAGTTCATTCGTATCTAAGGGATGTTTTTGCATGGCAACGTGTATGCCGGAAGGAAAAGAGACCTTCACGCTGTCATCGTCTTGTAATTCCTGGATTTCCCGGTAACTACTAAGAAGTTTGAGGAGGAGTTGATCGTCTGCCGCGCTTAGCTGCCGGCGCATGTAATTGAGGAATGGTTGGTCCTGGAGGCATTTCACATCCTTCCATAGAACGGTTACGATGCCAAGGTCTCCCACGTCATTCGAACCGTCCGTCCTGCTGTAATCATCATCAAGCAGCCCATTCCATATCAGTATTTTGATATCCGGAATAATACCGGTACGGAGCATGGCTACAGCCTTTTGTTTGAGCAGTTGCTCCGCGGTCGGGGTAGACGTGTCGTTTTGGCCGTCTCGTGAAAAGCGGACGTCTTCATCAAACCCCCACACCACGAGATAACACCATCGTTGCGCTTCTTTAATCAATTTTGCAATGCCTTCGAAAACTTCTTCTCCGTCAATAAGCGGCTTTACTGAATTGTTGCTCATATCGTTCTCCGGTTTCTTACGTTTGGTGCCCCAATTGTGCCCCATTTGTGATCATTGCGGCGAATTTCTACGATTTAACCACGCAATTTTGCATGCAGATAACGAATGTATACAAAACCAATGCCAGGTAATCAAAAAAGTAACGATTTGACGGGAATTTTCCATTTGCCCGTATATTTCTGAGATTAAAACACGCAGCAAAACGGAATGTTAATTTTTCTCAACAGCAAATATTTTACAGAAGCACTTTGTTTTATAACAGTATGACATACGGTTAGTTAGAAGTAACAACCGATCTGTTCTAAAAAGGTTATTATGCTATTGAAAAAAGGATTTCATGGAGGGGTAGTGGGCGGTAAAAAATTTATAACGTTATATGGAAATTTTAGCATTATGTGCTTGATGATTTGTAGAAGAAGGGTGTTTTATATTGAAGAAGTGCCCCATGAGACATTTTGTCTCATGAGACAAAATGTCTCATGGGGCACTTTCGTGTTATTGACATACTTTGTTTATGGACGAAAAAGGGAACCGATTTGTAGCGTCTTTTTCGGAAGGGGTGACAAAGGCGGTGCAGTATGGGCCGGGTTTGAAAGCACACGCAGTATATATGTTACAGTATCAATTGATTCCCTATAAGAGAATCCAGGAGTATTTTTGGAGAGCAGATGGGGATAGCAGTGAGCGAAGGTTCCCTTTACAATTTCAACTTGAAACCGGCGGGTTTGTCTTCCTTTACCTCTTCAAGCCCTTCCGACCTTAGGCGTAAGCGCAGGTCGTTGGCGCTGTCCGCGTAAGCAAGGGCATTTTCGTAGCTGATCTTGCCCTCTTTGAAAAGGTTGTACAACGATTGGTCAAAGGACAACATGCCTTCCTGTGTTCCCCTTGACATGGTTTCTTTTAGCAATCCGACTTCTTTTTTGAGGATGAGGTCTTTTACCCGCGGGGAATCGAGCAATATTTCAAAGGATGCAACGCGCTTTCCGTCCTTTGCCGGTATCAACCTCTGTGAAATAATAGCACGGAGGTTCAGGGAAAGCAGTAGGTATATTTGCTCATGACGTTCCGCAGGAAAGAAGTTTATAATGCGTTCTATGGACTGGTTGGCGTTATTTGCATGGAGGGTTCCCAGGCAGAGATGGCCTGTTTCCGCAAAGGTGATGGCGGATTCCATGGTTTCCGTGTCACGTATCTCACCGACGAGGATGACGTCGGGTGCCTGGCGCAGGGTGTTCTTAAGCGCGTTGCCAAACGACAGGGTATCCATACCGACTTCTCTCTGGGTAACGACGGATTTCTTATGCTGATGCACGAATTCCACAGGGTCTTCCACCGTAATAATATGTCCGGTGCTGTTGGCATTCCGGTGGTCAATCATTGCGGCCAGGGTGGTTGACTTTCCAGAACCGGTTGCGCCGACAACGAGTACCAGCCCCCGTTTGGTCATAATCACGTCTTTAAAGACCTGGGGTAGCTTCAGGTCGTCAATGGACTTGATGTTGATCTTTATTTGCCGGATAACCATGCCGATGTTTTTCCGCTGAAAGAAGATATTTACCCGAAAACGCCCTAATTCAGGATAATACAGGGCAAGGTTCATCTCCATTTTTTCGTAAAACTCTTTTTTCTGCTTTTCGCTCATGATGCTTTCGGCAAGCAAGCGGGTATCTTCCGACGATAGTTGTTTTGAGCCGTAAGGGGTATTGACGCCCTCTTTCCGGTAGATTGGGGGAATATCCACGGTAATGTAAATGTCCGAGGCGTCCAGACGCACCATTTCTTGTAGTAGTTCTATAATTTCCATTATTTAATTCCACTGAGTGAGGATGGGCTGCTAACCAGTTTTTCAATCGCTTCTCTCGTAACGACGTCTTTCTGGTACAAGTCTATCAAGGCCTGATCCATGGTTTGCATGCCATACTGCCGCCCCGTTTGTAAGGATGAGGGAATCTGGGCTATCTTATTTTCACGGATCAGATTTTTCACTGCGGGCGTACCGACCATGACTTCCAACGCCGCAACCCTTCCCTTTCCGTCTTTCCGCTTTAAAAGCATCTGGGTTACAACGGCCTGTAGTGATTCGGAAAACATGGTGCGCACCTGCTCCTGTTGCTCCGGTGGAAATACATCGACAATCCTGTCCACGGTCTTCGGGGCGCTGGAGGTGTGCAACGTGCCAAAGACCAGGTGTCCGGTTTCGGCAGCGGTAAGCGCAAGGGAAATCGTTTCCAGATCTCTCATTTCACCCACCAGGATAACGTCAGGGTCTTCACGCAAGGCAGACCTCAAGGCATTTGCAAAGCTGTGAGTATGAGCCCCCAACTCTCTCTGGTTAACGAGTGAGGTTTTTGATTGGTGAACAAATTCAATGGGGTCCTCAACGGTAAGAATGTGGCACTTTTCCTCGCGGTTAATGAGATCGATCATGGCGGCCAGGGTGGTGGATTTTCCACTGCCCGTGGGTCCCGTGATAAGCACCAGCCCCTTTTCTTTTTTCGTTAGATCACTGAGTATCTTTGGCATATTAAGCTGTTCCAGCGAGGGGATAACCGTAGGTATTGTCCTGAAAACGATGGATTCTCCTCTGCTCTGCAAGAAGGCGTTTATTCTGAAACGCCCGGCTTCGGACAGGGCGATGGCAAAATCCAGCTCGTGGAATTCTTCGAACGTTTTGCGCTGCTGGTCATTGAGAATTCCATACAACAAGTTGTGTACTTCTTCTCTGGGCAGCGGAGGGGCGTCAAGTTTTCTCATTTCTCCGTGTATACGGATCATGGGAGGTTCTCCAGAGCTTATATGAATGTCCGAGGCGTTCTCCTTTTTCCCAAACAACAGAAGCTCTAAAATATCCATTTACCTTCCTCCTATAACAACGTTTTTTATTCGAACGTGCGGACCTCCGTCGCTGACGCGTAGCGGGGATTGTCCTCCTTTACCGCAGCCGCCAAGTCCGCCGTGGATACTGAGGTCGCTTCCAATGGCGTCAATATTCATAAGCGTTTCAAAGACGTTGCCGGTGAGAACGACGTCACGCACCTTTTCCTGCAGTTTTCCATTGCGTATCATAAAGGCCTCTTCTGCGCTGAAGGTAAACATCTCCATGTTCGTTTGTCCGCCCAGCGCCCCAATCGCATAAATCCCGTTATCGACTTCGGAAAGCATTTTTTCAAAGGTATAGTCACGCGGCTCCATGTAGGTATTCGTCATACGCACAATCGGCCCGTGGCCGTAGCTGATCGCCCGCGCGTTGCCCGTAGGTTTCTCATTCATCTTGGCGGCTGTTTCTCTTGAATGGAGCCGATTGGTCAGGATGCCATTTTTGATGAGGGAGGTTTTTTGGGTGGGGGTACCCTCGCTGTCGTATTTATTGTAGCCCGCTTCACCCACAAGGGTTCCGTCGTCTACGATGGAAAGGGCATCGCTTCCAAACCGCTTGCCGATGACCATAATATCGCGCAGATTGGCATTTTCATAAATGAAATCGGCCTCGCTCAGGTGGCCGAATGCCTCGTGGACAAACACCCCGCAGAGTTTCGGGTCGATAATAACCGTGTATTTGCCGCCCTTTACCGGCGTTGCCGCCAACTGGTCGATTGCGCGCTTGGTAACAATTTCGGTTTCATGTTCCAGATTCTGGACGTTGCGAAAGCCGCGCAAGTCGCCCACGGAGTGATACGCCTGCTGTACGTTCATCCCGTCCCGTGCCATAGCAAGGAGTGAAATACCGCAGAATATTGTTTCCTGTGTGATAAAGCTTCCTTCGGTGTTTGCAAAATATACCGTTCCATGAGAATCCACGTATCGTACGTTGGAGGTCTGTATTTGTGGTGAAGAGAGGATGATGCGGTTGTATTTATTGCAGATAGCCTCCTTGTCCGTAAGAGGTACGTCCGCCGGATCAACGTCCACCTTTGTTTTTGTGTGGTCATAAATAACCGATACCGGTGCGAGCCTGCTCACTTCTGAGCCGACGAACCGCGCCTGTTCGCAGGCCATTTCGACGTACCGGGGGAGGTTTTCGATATCGTTAAACGCAACAAACCCCCAGCCTCCTTTTACTAATGCCCTTACACACCCGCCCAGCGCATTGTTTTCACCGATACTTTCGAGTTCCTTTCCGACGTAAGAGATACTGGTGCTTACCCCTTCCTGGATTCTTATTTCTGCATAGTCGGCTTTCACTAATTTTAAGGCATTTTTAATCAATTTTTCCATAATGGAACGGTTCCTTAGATGGTCTAAATTTCTGAAGTAAATCTCTTTTCACCTCGTTCCCAAGCTCCAGCTTGGGAACGGGATTGCACTAAAAGCTCTGCTTTGAGTCAAAAATGAACTCTTCCTAAAAAAACTGAAGCAGGAGCTTCTAGCACAGGCTCGTTCCCAAGCTGGAGCTTGGGAACGAGAGAACGAAAGTAAGTAAACTTCTTCCCCGTCAGGGGGTATCTTATGCCCGGTTCAGGATGACCCTCACATCCACGGCTTTAACGCCCTTTGGGTACACAAGGATGGGATTCAGGTCAATTTCTTTGATTTCTAACAAGGATATCATTATTTCCGACACTTTTAAAATGGTTTGTGCCAGGGTCAAAATATCCAGGGCTTTACTATTTCTAAAACCTTTTAAAATGGCAGACCCTTTCACCTCACCAATCATTTCAAGCGCCTCGTATTCCTCAAGAGGGGAGATGCGAAACGATATGTCCTTGAATATTTCCACAAAGACGCCGCCCATTCCAAACATTACGGCGGGGCCGAATTGCGGGTCTCTCAGCCCTCCGATAATAACCTCCGGGGCATGCAACGCCATCGCTGAAACGATCACCCCGCGTATCTTTGCATCAGGGCGGTTTTTCCGAACGTTATTAATGATCTCCGTATAGGCAGCCTTGACGCCTTTATTATCGTTTATGCCGACCTTAACGCCGCCAACGTCGGTTTTGTGGATGATGTTGGGGGAAACGATCTTTAGGACGACGGGAAAACCGATTTCATCCGCAGCCTGCACCGCATCGCCGGGGGAGGTTGCAACCCTGTATTCGGGCGTTGTTATCCCAAACGTCTTAGCAAATTCCATGGCCTCCGGTTCCATCAATTCAAAACAGCCTTGTTGTAAGGCATTTTGTATAATGGAATGGGCGTTCTTTAATGCACCCGGTGATACGATCTCAATCATGATGGTTCCCTTGCTACTTTATGCTGCCCGTAAACACATAATCATTATTTGCCACTCCAACGTGGCAGTTGATGCAGGCGTCGGCCTTGCCCTCAAGGCGCGCCTCCCCATCCGGCCTATATTTTATCCAATACCAATCATGTCCCGGCGGGTTAAAACCCTTCACCTTGTACATAACGGTAATTAAAAACAGCTTTTTCTCTTCGGTATAGTTTTCCTTGATTAACCTTTTTTATATAGGATGGTCTCCAGCGCAAAATCATTTACGTACAGCTTAAGCATATTGCCCGGCGGCATAGTGCTGTCATAAAAACCTTCTTTTCCCGGCCACGAAGGATAGTCTTGGTAGGGGCTTTCAACCGTTATCAGTTTCCACAATTTCCGTGTATCTACCGGGGCGTCCTTACCCTGTGTTTCTCCTGGAGAAATCCTGGAATGGATAAGGCAAAAGGCAACTGCGCACACACCTGCAAACGCCCAGCGGAATAATTTATTTTGAATGGTTCTCATACACTACGGCTAAAAACCCCTTTCACACGGTACCTGTTATAGATTATTTTACAATGGATACCGTTTTTTATCTGTTTTTCTCTTTCTTACGTTATTCTATGGTTAATCTTTATTTTATCAGTCTTTTCAAGGCATTCAAGGGAATTTAATTCTTGTATGGTTATATGCGTTTTGATATGCTTTTACCACAAGGTACGACGTAAGTACGACATGGAATTACCGATTTAACGAATCAAGCTTGGTGAAATGCTTAAGGAAATGCCGAAAAATGAAGGGGGTTGGGCGCAAAAGCAAAGCAAAGAATCTTGTGGTACTAAAACAGAACCGCAAGAAGAACAACCACCCACTTATGCCGAGCTTAACATTGACAAAAAAGACGCTTCAAAGTGGCAGAAAATGGTCGAAAACAAACGGGGGTTTGCAATTTTCTTCCCCTTCTTTGTGCCTTTAAACAAGGTGTTATCCCCACTTTCTAAAGAGAAATTTTTATTGATTATGCAATGTTTTGTGTATATATTTAATGTATACAGCTATGGACATACTATCCAACATTAGTGGTTTTGAATGGGACAAAGGTAATATTACCAAAAACTGGGAAAGGCACGGCGTTGCTCACACTGAATGCGAAGAGGTCTTTTTCAATAACCCATTGATAGTAAAGAACGACGTAACGCATTCCATAACAGAGGTGTGCTATTATGTCTTAGGTAAGAGCAATTCACACCGACGATTATTTTTGGTGTTTACGGTAAGAAATACCAAGATACGGGTAATTTCTGCAAGAGATATGAGCAAGGAAGAGAGGAAAATATATGCGAAAGCTGAAAAAGATACCGAATTTTAAGACGGAAGATGGAGAACGAGAGTTTTGGTCTAAGCATGATTCTGTGGGATATGTAGATTATTCAAATGCGAAAAGGGCGTTATTCCCAAATTTGAAACCTTCCACCGTGTCTATATCCATCAGATTGCCAGAATTACTTATTGAAAAGCTAAAGTCTTTGGCAAATGAAAGAGATGTTCCGTATCAATCGCTATTAAAGATATTTTTGGCCGAACGGGTAGAGCGGGAATTGGCGCATAAAGGATAATCAAGGGTTTTCATTTTGAGACTGGCGGTCAATGGGCAAGCAGGACTCTGTACGCGGGCATAAACCCTCGACAAACTCAATAGGAAGCCACCGGAGGCGTTTGGACAGGCTTTGGCGTGGTAATGGGGGGGCGTGATTGCAGGAGTCCCGTTCCTCGGTTAGGTACTTGCTCCACCGCAGTTCCGTCTGAGCGCGGATGCTTTTTACAGAGGGTAGGGGGTATCATACAGAAGGGCAGTAGTCCCGTTTGCCTGGTTAGGTACTTTTAATATGGTACTTGCAATATTTTATCAAAAGAATTAAAAAACCGTATGATGGCTAATTGAGGCTTAGAGTCAGGACGTTTAAAATTGACATGACACGGGCAAAGTAGTAGGATGATTAAAAGCGTTCTGTAGTGTGTTACGGACATTGCAGAAAACATAAAGGGTGATCCTAACTGTCTTTCAACACAGCGTCAATATATTTTCTGCCATTTCTTGTAGACTCTCAACAAACTTCATTTGTTTAGATGTGTTTTTATCTAAATGAATTTGTATTGATTAGTTTATGTAATGTGCTATCATAATTATCCAGCCCCCATTGAGCATGGATTTACGTGTCTAATTACAAATCTAACCCGGACAAGTCAAAATCTGTCACAACAAGTTATACAGGGAATAATCTATGGCACTTCGACCAGGTCAAATAGTAAAGAATTTAATTCCCACAGAGCCAGTCACAATCAACAAGGTGCAGAAACTTGGTGCAAGTGTTTCTATTTCTTTCTCAGGTGTAAACACCAATCGTGCAAACACAAAAGTCATTTCTTCCAGTGAATTTGAAGCATTGGAAATTCGGTTCTATAGGAATTAGGGTGTGGTTTTTCATTGGCTTACTTCCAGATACAAGTTTAACCCGCCGCAGTGGAAGAGTATATCGTTTTTAAAACGGTCTTTATTGCGATAACCGTAGGCTTTCTTTATCAGTGACTGTATCTTATTATTGATGCCCTCAAGGGCAGCGTTTGTAATTCGATGTTTGCAATAGCTCACGATATTAGGTAAATGTCTTTTCATCATACGCGCCACTTTCTTTACCGGTTCCAATTGGCTTCTTATTGCCCAACTGTACCACTCTGCAAAAAACACCCGGCCTTCTTTGTCGGTACTACACTTCCACAGACCACGGATCGACTCCTTGAGTGCCCAACCCCTGGCCGTTTTCAGCTTTTTGCCCTTAAGCTCACCCAAAAGATCACGGTATCGATCTGGCACATTCTCCTCTCCATACAGCCATAGTATCCGTGTACCTGTTAATACCGTGTTACCCATACTGCTTAATTCTCTCTGTTCTTCCTTCCTTACCTCATTTACGGATTCGTTTACATGCTGCATTATGTGAAACCGGTCGAACACCACTTTCTCTGGCGCATCTGGAACTGTATCAATAACCGATTGCCGGTAGGCTGCCGACATATCCATACTAATCGTCTCTATGGCCTGTAGCTCTTCTTTTTCAAACTTGCTCCAATAACCTTCCAAACCTTCCTTGCCCTTACCGTCTCCAACATATTCTACTATCGTAATTTCCTCTTGTATGCTTGCCACTATCGTCACAAACTTATTGCCTTTTCCATACGATTTCTCATCTATTCCAATCTGGGGGCAAATCTTTTCTTCTTTCCGCTCCAGCCCTCTCTTTACTGCTCGCTGCTTTATTCCGTCTGCCTCATCCCAACTGATTTTTAACAACCCACTGGCTGCCGATATTGAACACTCCTGTAATACCGCTATCGCAAACCGCTC
>JACVXV010000075.1 GCA_015661205.1 Candidatus Brocadiaceae bacterium | reverse complement strand
TTCTCTCATTTGCTTGTTCCATTTTTCCCTCCTTTGAAATAATTTAAGTATAGCTTATTTCAATTAGAGAAATTCCGTTTCCGTCTGAAGCAGAACAATCTCACACCACAATTACAAAGTATTTTTGGTTTTGACACCCCTAACCCTTTCTGTTAGTATGAAATTTCGTAAATACAAGACCCTTGTATTCGGTTATCATCTATATCTTGATTGTAATGGTAACGCGATAGGACAACCAACCCCTGCACCCCTCCCAAAAGGGGAATACTGGTGGATGTATTAATTTAATAGGCTATTTTTGTTGATAAACATGAATTTACACGAACGAAAGAAACGTTTCCCTTTGCGTCCTTTGCGCCTTTGCGGTGCAATAGCCGTAAAATTAAGCCCAACCCCGAAGGGGTGAAATAACCTGATAGAACCGGCTGATAATCGTTTCCGGTTGATCCATTTAATTTGTGTCTTAGCGACTTTTTAACAACCTTGAAATTTCTAAAATTAATTAAGCCTATATCATCGTGCGTGTAATTGCCGGCAGTGCAAGAGGCATTAGTCTTGCTTCAGTAAAAGGAGATAAGACCAGGCCGATACAAGATAGAACAAAGGAGTCGCTGTTTAACATACTCTCCGGTATCATCCGGGACAGCCGTGTTATGGACTTATACGCAGGCACGGGCGCTATTGGGATTGAGGCATTGAGCCGCGGCGCAGCATCCTGCATCTTTGTTGAACACAACAAGCAGGTAGTACAGATTATTAAAGATAACCTCGCGGCGACCGGGCTTCAAAACAAGGCCACCGTCATAAAATGCGATGTGCTGGAGATAGCTTCCTATCTTGAGCGGGATAGCATCAAACTGGATATCGTTTTTGCCGCGCCGCCCTACCCCCTTGTCAAAAAAAACGCTTACCGGAATGAACTGCTCACCTTTTTTTCGATATTGTCCGAAAAGCATATCATACAGCCGGAAGGCATCGTAATTTTGCAGCAAAGAAAGGCGGAGTTTCAAATGCCACCCGAGGCCGCCTGCCTGGAACTATTCGATACACGCATGTACGGGGACACACAAGTCCTCTTTTTTAGAATTAAATCTATAGAGAAAAATGTATGAAAATTTGGGAAGAACGTGGAAAATTAAAGATTGCAGCGCCGGCAAAGATCAACCTTTTCCTTGAAATACTGGGTAAACGCCCCGACGGTTATCACGAATTAGAAACAGTGATGCAGGAAATCAGCCTATGTGATTACCTTTATATGGAAGAGAGCGATAAAGACGTCTTGTTTAGCTGCTCAAATCCGGGACTTGCCGCCGGCGAGGATAATCTGGTGGTGAAGGCCGTTCGTTTATTCCAAAAGGAGTCCGGGATGTCGAAAGGGGTAAAGGTGTTTTTGGACAAGAGAATACCCGTTGGGGCAGGGTTAGGAGGAGGCAGCAGTGACGCAGCCGCCACGTTGGCCTGGTTGAATAAACTATGGAAGACCGGCTATGATGAAACAAAGTTGATGTCGATAGCCGGGAAATTGGGTTCCGACGTTGCTTTTTTTGTCATAGGAAAAACCGCACTATGCAGAGGCCGGGGCGAGGTGGTTACCCCGTATCCTTGTGAAGCAAAGTACCATTACATACTCATTTATCCGAAGTTTGAGATCAGCACCGCAATGGTTTACAACAATTTCAAAATTAGCTTGACAAAAAATTTAAAAAATGTAAGCTCTTTCCTGCAACAACTAGCAACAGGGGACCCGGACAAAGTGGGTGCTTGTCTGTATAATAGGCTTGAGGAGGTTGTTCTTAGGCTTTATCCAGGTGTTGAAACAATAAAAAACGTTTTGGCAGCGTACGCGTTCAGCGGTGTGCTTTTATCGGGAAGCGGTTCTGCCTTGTATGGTTTATGTAAGAAGGAGGGCAACATTAGGGAAATCGAACAGCAGTTGAAGATGCGTAATGTTGGTGATGTCTTTGTTGTAACCAATGATTTCGATGACAATGGTTCGTGAACAGGAAAGGGGAGGTACGGTGAATATTACTGAAGTCAGGGTAAAGTTAACGGAAGCTAAGAAGAATAGGTTACAGGCTTTTTGTAGTATTACGATAGACGATGACTTCGTTGTAAGAGATCTTAAGGTTATCGAAGGTCATAAAGGGGCGTTTGTTGCTATGCCCAGCAGAAAACTGACGGAAAGATGTCCAAAATGTGGTGGGAAAAACCATTTAATGGCGCAGTATTGTAATGATTGCGGCGTTAAACTGGATGAAAAGCGCGCCTCCAAGTCCGCAGGCAGATTAAAATTACACGCCGACACGGCACATCCGATAAACTCAGCATGCAGGGAAGAAATACAGGAAAAAGTCCTTGTTGCATACAGGGAGGAGATTGAAAAGGCCAAGAAACCCGGCTACAAAGCCCCCCGGTATGAAGATATTGAGGACGTTGACTTTGACGATTTAGACGAAAATGATAATGAGGCTGAAAACGAGGACGAAGACGAGGACGAGGTTGAGATCGATGTCGATGACGTAGACACCGATAAAAACTAGCAAGTTAAAGCCATAGACCGGCGAAAAGCCTTGGTACCACAGATTTCACAGATTACGGGTTCACGTTTCCAACTGAGCCATGCCTTTTATACGTTAAGCGCGTTATTGAAGGCGTAGCGTTTTGTGTCATAAAATAAGGGTTTTGGTTTGTAGACTTGAACCTGCAGGAGGTATTTTCAAAAAAAATTATTGAAACCACCCCGATCACTTAATTTTTAAGCCTGTAGCTACGAATTTACATTGTTCAATAAGCTCATTTATACACAAATCTTCCCATGTAATGGTTTCACCTTTTTTATACTCAATAGTCCCTTCTCGAAGTTCTTCTTTTTCCTCCTTGGTAAGAGGGGAAACAACGCTTGCCACTAAGGTTTTCCAGAAAATCTCAACCAATGCATCCTCCGGCAATGCCTTGAGCATGTTTATCAACGCTTCTTCCAGCATATCTAAAGTTTTATTGCTCATACTTCTTGCCTCCTAATTGATTATGATAGGAAATGGCTTTTTTCATCAGACGGTCAATTTGTCAAAAACAAAGAAAATTGCAAGTATATTGATATAATAAACGCATACAGGAAAACGCAAAAAAGGATAAAAATACTTTAAAAAGCCTATGTAATTAAGTATAATGATTTTTTATTTTAATTGACGTTCGTATCGTGCATTAGAGATACCATGACTAAAACAGGTTCAGAAATACTATTAAATGCGTTAATTCGGGAGGACGTGGAGTATGTCTTCGGCATCCCCGGCGGATCCAATTTGCCGCTGTTTGACGCGATATACGACTCCCCGATAAAATTTGTCTTAACCCGCCACGAGCAAGGCGCCGGCCATGCTGCTGACGGCTACGCGAGGGCCACCGGCAAGGTGGGGGTTTGTATTGCAACGTCAGGGCCGGGTGCAACCAATTTGGTTACTGCAATAGCAACGGCTTATATGGACTCCATCCCTCTCGTTGCTATCACCGGGCAGGTAAAGTCGTTCCTTATCGGGAATGACGCCTTCCAGGAGGCCGACATCATCGGCATTACACGTCCCATAACAAAACATAGCTACTTGGTTAAGGACACGAAGGACATTGCCCGCGTGGTAAAAGAGGCATTTTTTATTGCCCAAACGGGCAGGCAGGGACCCGTCCTTATCGACGTACCGGTAGATATCACTATTGGGAAATGTGAAGAAATAATACCGGCGGAGGTTGATTTGCCCGGTTACAAACCAACGTACGAAGGGAACATTCGGCAGATAAAGAATGCCGCCGAGGTTATTAATAGCGCAAAGCGACCCGTTGTCTACAGCGGCGGAGGCGTTATATCATCCAACTGCGCGGGTGAACTGCTGGAGCTTGCGGTAAAGGGGAACTTGCCGGTAACGACGACGCTTATGGGACTCGGAGGGTTTCCGGAAGATAACCCTTTGTCGCTTGGCATGCTTGGGATGCACGGCACTGTTTATGCAAATTACTCCGTAACCGAGTCAGACGTCCTGATATCCATCGGCGCACGGTTTGACGACAGGGTTACGGGCAAGATAGACGAATTTGCCCCACACGCAAAGATTATTCATATTGACATAGACCCCGCTTCTATCAGCAAGACGGTAAGGGTTCACGTGCCTATCGTAGGTGATGCGAAAAATATCCTGCGGGAACTCATCAAGCACATTACGTTTGCGGAACGAAACGAGTGGCATGAAAAAATCAAACACTGGAAAGAGAAGAACCCGCTAAGGTACAACAAAACGGAAAACGTTATAAAACCGCAGTACGTAATAGAGCAGATATGTGAAGCGGCCAAAGGAAATGCGATTATAACAACGGAGGTCGGCCAGAATCAGATGTGGGCGGCTCAATATTTTACCTATACCAAACCCCGCACCTTCTTGTCTTCCGGTGGGCTGGGCACGATGGGCTACGGCTTTCCGGCTGCAATCGGGGCGCAGTTAGGATGCCCTGACAAGCTGGTGGTTGATATTGCAGGGGACGGCAGTATTCAAATGAACATCCAGGAACTCAGTACGGCCGTTCGCTTAAACATCCCCGTGAAGATTGCTATTTTAAACAACGGGTTCCTGGGGATGGTGCGGCAATGGCAGGAGCTGTTTTACCATAAGCGATATTCCCAGGTCACCTTAAACGGCAATCCTGACTTTGTTAAGCTTGCGGAGGCTTATGGGGCAAAAGGATTCCTCGTGGAGAAAAAGGAAGACGTACGCCCGGTAATAGAGCAGGCGTTTGCCGTTCCGGGGCCAGTCATCATCGATTTCCGGGTAGACCCAACCGAGAACGTATTCCCCATGGTTCCCGCCGGGCAGGCGATTAACCGTATGATTGGAAACATGGCGTAACAGCATTAGCAACACAGCCCCAAAGGAGCGCGATACGACAGCCCAAGGCAGCGCCTTGGGTTTAGCTGGTTTAAGGTGACTACTCAGGTAGATAGGCTGAAGGCTGAAGACAGAAGGCAAATCATGTGTGATTATACAAACTTTCTGGCAGGCTAAGGCTTTTAACCTTCAGCCTTCAGTCTAAACACCTGAGTAGTTACGATTTAAACATCGAAATCTGGCTTTACCTGGCTATATGCCTGGAATAGATAAGTTATGACCGCGATAATTACCAAGAAAAAAACAACATACGCAGACTATGTAAAGATTGACGATAACAATCGTTATGAGGTTTTCAATGGAGAATTACGTATGGTACCAGCTCCGTCAACAGGCCATCAATTTGTTTCCAGAGATTTAGAGTTTCTTGTCTGGAATTTTGTAAACAAAAAGGGGCTGGGTGAAGTTTTGTACGCCCCGGTTGATGTGGTCTTTGACGACGAGGAAGTGTACCAACCTGACCTTGTTTTTATCAAAAGGGACAGGCAGGGTATCATTGAAAGAGATGCAATTCACGGTGTACCGGACCTTATCATGGAGATTGTTTCCCCGTCTTCCGTTTTTTGTGATACGGTAGAGAAGAAGGAAATCTATAGAAAATACGGTGTAAACGAGTATTGGCTGGTATTCCCCGAAGAAAAGGCAATCGAGGTTTTTGTCCTGGAAAATGGGGTGTATCAGGAGTTTTGCCGTTTTAAAAAAAATGGTTGTGTGGCGTCGAAGATATTAGAGGGATTAAAGATATACGCCAAAGATATTTTTAAATAAACCCATAACACACCCCAGGAGCAGGCAATGGTATCCGTATTAGAAAAAAAACGAATCACGTACAACGACTATGTAAAGATAGACGATGACAATCGATACGAGGTTTTTCATGGAGAATTGCGTATGGTACCGGCGCCATCAATGGACCATCAAGGTGTTTTCAGGGATTTAGGAGTTCTTATTTGGAAATTTGTGAAAGAAAATAAATTGGGTGCTGTTTTTTTTGCCCCGGTTGACGTGGTCTTTGACGACGATGAGGTGTACCAACCGGACCTCGTTTTTATTAAGGGTGAAAGACTACACATCATAAAGAAAAATGCAATACACGGGGTTCCTGATCTGGCCGTTGAAATCATATCTCCTTCTTCCACGTTTTACGATACGGTAGAGAAGAAAGAGGTTTATAGAAAGTACGGCGTTCAGGAATATTGGGTGGTATTCCCCGGTGAAAAAGCCATTGAGGTTTTAACCTTGGAAAAGCAAGAGTACCAGGAGTTTAGCAAGGCAAGGAAAAAAGGGATCGCAAAGTCGAAAATACTGACAGGATTAGAGGTAGACTTAAAAGAAGTTTTTGATTAAAATAAACCTGCATTTTTTTGTGCGGATTATCGGGTAGCATGGGCAAACGCCGTTTGTCCGTGCCCGTTTATGTAAATTTGTGTTCATTATGTAGCTCAATTTAAACATTAACCTTCAGGTTGAAGATCACATGGGATTACTATTAGGCGCAGCGATCACGTTGGGTATTTTGGGTATGGTTTTTGGGATTGGTCTTGCAATTGCATCCGACCGGTTTGCCGTGCAGGTTGATCCCCGTATTGACAGTATTAATGAGATACTTCCCGGCGCGAATTGCGGCGCTTGCGGGCAGCCGGGTTGCGGTGGTTTTGCCCAGGCGGTGGTTGATGGAAAGTCGCCCGTAACGGGTTGTACGGTAGGGCAGGCTGCTGTGGCCAACCTGATTGCCAATATCATGGGCGTGAAGTTTGAAAAGAAAGAGCGCGTGCTTTCCGTGGTCATGTGCCACGCCAGGGGCGTTCAGGATAAATTTACGTATAACGGGGTAAAAGATTGCCGCGCTGCAAATCTGGTAAGCGGTGGGTTTATGGGGTGCGACTACGGATGCCTCGGCCTTGGCACCTGCGTGGAGGCGTGCAAATTTGAGGCTATGTATATGGGGAAGGATGGACTCCCCAAGGTCATAGAGAAGCGTTGCACGGGTTGCGGACGGTGTGCGGCGGTTTGCCCCAGAAAAATCATCAGCATTGTGCCGGAATCGAAAATGGTTCACGTGCGATGCAAATCCCTGGACAAGGGAGCCGTTGCCAAAAAGATATGTCAGGATTCCTGCATTGCCTGCAAATTGTGTGAAAAGAATTGTCCGTATGACGCCATTCACGTGCAAAACAACCTTGCCGCGATTGATTACAGCAAATGCACCTCTTGTGGAAAGTGTGTTGCGGTGTGTCCTAATAGCACGATAATTAATTTTACAAGAGAGCGAAGCCTCGCCGCCCATACCTAAAAGCATACACATGCATCAAGACCGCTTCTACATACCGCTTCCTCCTGACCACGACGAAGTGTGGGTCGAGGGCAAGGAAGCCCACCACATATTGCACGTGAAACGGGCTGCCGTAGGCGGCAAGATCACCCTTTTTGATGGAAAAGGGGTTGAGTATCTTGCAAGGATCGTAGAGATCAGGCACGACAGGCTTCGGGTACAGGTCGAACAATCCCAATGTGTCAATCGTGAACTCCCCGTCGATATTACCATAGCGTTTTCTGTCCCCAAAGGGAAGCACTCCTCTTTCGTCATTCAAAAATGCGCCGAACTTGGCGTAAAGAGCCTGATCCCCCTCCATTGCGAACGAAGCGTTATCGACTTTCGCCATAAATCCATTGGAAAGACGGAGAAGTGGGACAAAATTGCAATTGAGGCGTCAAAACAGTGCAAACGCAACGTCATTACCGACATAGAAGACATGACGTCATTTGACGACCTGTTGAAGGACGTGTGCAACTACGAACTCTCAATCATCGCCAGCGTGGAATCCCCTGCAAAATCCCTGAAAACCATCCTGCTTGCGCACCCGTCCGTAAAAAAGATTCTGTGCCTGATTGGCCCGGAAGGCGGTTTTACGGCGAAGGAGATGGAAAAAGCGTTAGAGGCCGGCTGCCTGCCTGCCGGCATAGGGACTTCAACGTTGAGGGTTGAAACTGCGGCTATCGCTATTTCCGCTATGTTGTTGTATGCTTATACGGATTAGGTATTTAAATACTTAGTCCGTATTTTATCTTCACAAATGTTCCGTGTTTTTTGTGGTCAGAACAAACTTTTTATCCTCGGTACTGATATGACTCTTTAACCAGTTACACACCTTTTTTTGTATTTGTATGACCAAATCTGAAGACGCCCCTTGCCCTTCAAATTCTTGTTTTATACGTAAAACATCGGTGGTAAGTAGTTTATGTTGCATCTTATGCAGTTGGTATTCGTTGTAGTGGTGTTTGCGCATCAAACTTTCTTCCGCATCAAAGTGGCTTACCACGTACTCGGTGAGAAATTCGATGAGCTTGCCAATCGTATCCTTGCCGCTGCCGTCCGCCATTGCAGAAAGCAGTTTATTTACCCGTTTAAATATTTCTTTGTGCTGGCTATCAATTTTATCGTTGCCGATTTCCAGGCTTTTGTCCCATACGAATAACACGGTATTTCCTCAATTGCGAAAATTTTCTTACCCATAAAAGAAATAATCACACAAAGGCACAGAGGCACAAAGAATTACAAGAAAGACAAATTGCGATAAATCTTTATGCCTTCGTGTCTTTGTGTGAGAAAACAGAGCATTTTTCTCTTCCGACTCGTTCGGGTTAGGGATTTCCCATCAAATCCATTTTTTCCTGCGAAAATAGATGGCCATTGAAATACCGACGGTCGCCATCACCAGCAGCACTGCTGGATATCCCCAACGCCACTGGAGTTCCGGCATAAATCGGAAATTCATCCCGTAAACCCCGGCTATAAAGGTGAGCGGCATAAAGATCGTTGCAATCATGGTAAGCACTTTTATGACGGCATTCATTCTGTTGCTCATGCTGGAGAGATAAATCTCCAGCATACCCGAGACCACTTCCCGAAACGTTTCCAGGGTATCTATCACATGGATCGTATGGTCATAAACGTCCTTGAGGTATATCGTCGTGGATTCTTTAAAAAGTGCGCACTCCCCTCTTTCCAGCTTGTTGATCATTTCCCGTAGAGGCCAAATTGATTTGCGCAGCAATAACATATCTCTTTTCAGGGTATAGATGGTGTGCAATACCTCCGGTGTCGGGTAAACAACCAATTTTTCCTCAAGTAATTCTATTTTCTCACCCAGGGCTTCCAGAACAAGGAAATAATTATCGACGATGATGTCAATCAGGCAATAGGCAAGGTGATCCGCCCCCATTTTTCTTATACGCCCCTTACCCGTCCCGATTCGCTCTCTAATCATGCGAAAGTCGTCTCTTGTATTTTCCTGAAAGGATAGGACAAAATTCGGACCCAGAATAAGGCTGACCTGCTCGGTGATGAGGACGTTTTCCTTGCCGTTATAGCAAAACATCTTGAGAATAATGTAGAGATACCCCTCGAATTCCTCGATTTTAGGGCGCTGGTCCGTATTGAGGATGTCTTCGGTAATCAGATGATGCACTTCAAAGCATTTACAAAGATTTTCCACGAGTTCAACCTGATGGAGGCCGTCCACGTTTATCCAAGTTACCGTGTTTCTGCTTTTATCCTTAAAGGGAATACACGCCTCTACGGACGCCGCCTCTTTTTCCTGAAGCTGCATCTCATCATAATCAATGATGGTAATCCGCGCCTTTTCAGTCTTTTTTTCACCGATGTGTATTAACGCCCCCGGCGGTAGCCCGGTTTTTTCCGATCGCTTTTTGATGAGTTTTGCCATACTAAGCCATCCTGTGTAATTTCCAATGGTTTTAATTGGTCTGATGTACTGACTCGCCGGATTTTTGGAAATTTCAACGTTGTTGGCAGGAGCCGATTCACGTAGGCAACCGGGCGTGCACACGCCTTTGTGCATTGCCAATCACCGCTGGGAGATGGCTCCCACCGCTACGTTTTAATCCACTAAAGGTTGCATTACTAATCGCCGGAGATTCATGTAGTCTTTACATCCTCAGTATCCTTTTTTCTCTCGGTAAGCTTTTTGGTGTCTTCCTCTATTGGGGTTGGGTAATTGTTGGTAAAGCAGGCATTGCAGAAGTGTGGTTGCGGCTGTGTTGCGCAGTTCATCATTCCCTCCACGCTGAGATAGTTCAGGGTTTCCACGCCTAAAAACTGCCGAATTTCTTCAAGAGAGCGGGTTGAGGCGATTAGCTCTCCCTTTTGTTGGAAATCTATTCCATAGTAACACGGGTACCGATGGGGAGGGCAACTGATCTTCACGTGGATTTCCTTGGCGCCGGCCTTTCTCAACAGCCCGAATCGTGATTTCGACGTTGTCCCTCTCACAATGGAATCGTCAATGACAACGACGCGTTTGCCTTTGACGGTTTCTTTTAAAGGATTCAGTTTTAACTCTACGATCCGATGTCGTTTGGCCTGTTCCGGCAGGATAAAGGTTCTTCCAACGTAGTGGTTGCGAATGAATCCGCGGTCGAAGGGTATTCCCGATGCGTGTGAATATCCGATTGCCGCGGAGTTTCCCCCTTCCGGGACGGATATTACGACGTCGGCATCGACGGGCGACTCCACAGCCAGCGCCGCCCCCAGCCTCTTGCGGAACATGTGTACACTTTCCCCGTATATCTGGCTGTCCGGCCTGGAAAAGTACACCAGTTCGAAAATACAGTAGGCGGGTTTAATTTGTTTTTGAGGGCAAAAGTATTCGCTTCTGAGGCCGTCCTTGCTCACGTAAACTGCCTCGCCGGGGTTGACGTCACGGATGTACTCGGCGCCAACCTGATCCAGCGCGCAGGTTTCCGACGCCATCACGTAGCCGCTGTTTAGTTTTCCTATCGCAAGCGGCCTGAAGCCGTGCGGGTCACGCACGCCCACCATGCCGTTCGGCGTCAAAAACAACAAAGAAAACGATCCCTTCAATTGGCTTAGTACGGGTGCGAGGCTTTCTTGCATCATGTTAAGAGGCCGCGCCATAAGATGGAGGATGACCTCCGTGTCTGAAGTGGTATGAAATATCGACCCGTTTGCCTCAAACTCTTCACGCATCCGCTTGGCGTTGGTCAATTGCCCGTTATGGGCAACGGCAACCTTTCCTTTGTAATAATCAACAACCAGTGGCTGCGCGTTGCCGATGTTGCTGGAACCGATGGTTGAATACCGGACGTGGCCTATAGCCGCGGTGTTTTTCCAGGTTTTAAGCGCCTCTTTTTTTATAGCGTCGGTTACCAGCCCCATTCCCTTAAAGCAAACGATGTCCTTGCCATCCGTTGTGGCGATACCGGCGCTCTCTTCTCCGCGGTGTTGTAAGGAATAGAGACCGTAATAAACCCGCTCAACGGCATCTTCACATCCAAAGACGCCAAACAGTCCACAATGTTCCTTTATTTCAGACATATTCTTTGATCAAAGCCTTTTTGATAAAGGTAAAAAAACCGAATACGTAAAAACCTTGTTTTTACTTTTTATAAAAACTACAATAGCACTTATGAATATTTACCGGAGTTAATCTGTTACAAAGAATTTTGAAGCCAAAACATTTTGCAACATCCGGGCTTGCTCCTCGTGAAAATGCAAACCGTTATGCTTGATATTAGTATTCTGTTTGCGGCTTTGTTAGGAAGTTAATAGTCCAAAAGACATGGTTTATAACACATGCTGGAAGGTAAAACAGTATTTTGAATAAATTATATCAAACAATGAGTGAGTGTCAATGAAATATCAATGAGTCCAAAACCGATAGACAACAAGAATCACGATGTGCCTGGAAGGTTTTTAAGCGTAAGATTATACGTAATCATCAGTTCCCGTCTCTGCCGAAAGCCGGTACTGGAAACCTTGCGGGACGTTATCAGCGGCGGCGTTGATGCCGTACAACTGCGGGAAAAGGATATGTCCGATGATGAGTTTCACTCGCTGGCAGTGGAATGCAAAAAAATAACCGCACGGTCAAACACTCTTTTTATTGTTAATGACCGCGCCGTGATCGCCAGGGAAGTAGATGCTGATGGGTTGCACGTCGGACAATCGGACATGCCGGTGAGTGTTGCGCGTAACGTTATCGGGTGCAACAAGATACTGGGGGTGTCTACCCACAACATCAGGCAGGCGTTGGCGGCGCAGCAGGAAGGCGCGGATTACATCGGCGTAGGCCCCTTGTTTCCAACGGCTACAAAGGCTTATGAACCGCCGGTTGGCCTTGCGTATTTGAAGCAGGTGCAAAGGGATATCACGATACCATTTGTTGCAATTGGCGGAATCACCCTTGAAAATCTCAATGAGACATTGTCGGCGGGGGGAAGTCGGGTTGCCGTCTGTTCTGCGATTATCTCCGGCAGCAATGTCATGCAAATAACGAAGTTGTTCAGGGCGAGACTTGATGTCTTATCGTTGGCTTAATGACTTTCCTTGAAATGGTATTATATTTGCTAGTTTATCATAACAAAGTAAAGGGTTTAATTATTAAACACGTTTCCGGTCGAATCTGCTTTTTCTGTAGCAGGTTTATACAAGAGTACATCTCAGGAAGGAACAGTAGTATGAACAAAATGATAGTATGGGGTTTTCTGTGCATGATTATTTTTGTGACGGCAGGGTGTGAGTCTTTAGTCCAATGGAGGCAAAGCAAGCCCGAAAAACCCGTTACCGCCCCGGAGCCGACCGTTCCGAACGAAACCACTGCTGTCGCGGTAGGCGCACACCCACTTAAAAGCAGCGGTTATTTATCCGAGGGTGCTACGGTAAGGATGGATATGGGGGACGGGCGTTCCAATGTATCCATGATTGAACAATTTGATCAGACAAGGCGTGAAGGTGTGTTTTTCCAAGAAAAGATCGATGCGCTTGAAAAGACGCTGGCAAACGAAAAGGCAAAGGGCGTTGCTCTTGAAAAGGAGTTAGAGACGTTTAAGGAACAGCAGAAAGTTATCGGGCAAATCACCCAGGAGAACGTGGAATTACGCAAACAATTAGAGGAAGTCCAAGCGCCGTATGAAAAAAAGATCGCCGATTTGTCAATGGAATTGACCAAGGCGCAGATTGGGGAAACAAAAGCAAAGCAGGAGCTTATCAGTTTAAAAATTGAGTCGCTGATAGAAAAAAAGAAGCAAAAATCGCCAGATGAGCAGTAATACGATACCTGAGTAGTTACTTTTTATGAATAATGTCTTTTCAAAAATAAATAAACGGAGGTTTTCGATGAAACACGCGCTGGGTATTCTCGTATTGGGGTTGCTCATATTTGGAGGCTGTCAGGCTACCTTGCCTCCTAAAAGCTCGTCAAGTCTCAGTTTTAACAAGTCTGCTTCGTTTAACACCGTGCAAATCAGACGCGTCCTGCTCTTGCCGTTTGAATATACAACGGACCGTGAGGCCGTTATCGACGAAATAACCGAGGCATTTGTCGTGGAATTGAGGAAAATTAGCAGCTTTGAGGTTGTTGTCCCTACCGGTGACAAGTCATTATTGTTTTTAGAGCAAGACGTTTGGGTAAAAGGCTCTATTAATTTTGCTTCCGCTCTGGCATTAAGGAATAAATATGACGTTGATGCAATCATATTTGGCAACATAACCCACTACCGCCCCTACGAGCCAATGCTTCTCGGTGTGAAAGTCAGTATGATATCGACCGATACGGGTGACGTTGTCTGGAGTGCAGACGGTGTATTTGACAGCAACGAGAATGACGTGGCGGAATTGGTAAAACAATACTTCGAAAATACCCATCAAAAAAGCTCCCTGTACGGATGGAAGCTCATCCTCCTTTCCATGAGGCGTTACTCTCAATTTGTAGCCAACCAACTAGCCGAAACCCTTCGGGATTAAATCCACACACCCGGCGCGTCAAAACCGCAGCTAAAGCTAATGTACAGGAAATTCAAAGTTAGGCCTGAAAGGACGACAGGATATAGCGGGGGGGGTGAAGCCCCCTGTAAAGACAATAAAAGAATACAAGCCCCGGCGGGGCGGCACAAATACCCAAACATTCAAATATTCTTGGGTAACAGTTCACCCACCCTCCCAAGCGCCGATACCCATCCAGAGAGGACAAGGGGGGATGAATTGTTACAAATATTCTTTTGTACAACACCAAAAATAGTTGCAAAAATAGAGTCCCCATCTACCCAACTCCACGCTGTATGTTTTTGTGATTCCTTACACAATCACAGAAAAACATTTCCCCCTCGCGTGTTTAATTTTACATCACAAACGAGAAAATATTACCTCGTCGTAAGGAAAAAAGTATCCAAAAATTATGCTCACCGTGCCGGGATTAAAAATAATAATTTAAATAAATTTAAAACTATTTCTGCAAATGTTTGTAATATAAACAGTTACGTAGTGTTTTACTATTTATTGTGAAATTCATTCGCCGGGAGTTGTGGAATCGGCATACAGGTTGCAATTCCAAAACACCAGAATTCCAGTTTCTATTATCGAAAGAGGAAAAAACTATGCCAGACACAATGATCGATATATTTGATAAGAGTAGTGCATTAGGAAACGTAATTAATAAGGCCGTTTCATCTGCCGATGGGGTTAACTCAGTACGCGCAGGGGAAGGCGCAGGGTCCGACGGCGCGGAGAAATTCGTTCCTTTTCAGGAGATACTTGGACAAGAAATGACCAAGGATGCATCTTGCAGCGTATGCCCGCCGGAAAAATCCGGGAAGACGGGGGTAACGCTTGGCGCTGCCGGAACGCCGAAAGATGCGCTCATGAGCCCTTTACTCACGGGCGACAAACTGCCAGCCACCAAGCTCCAGGCTGGTAAGGAAGGGATAAAGGGACTAAAGCAGCAAAAAGGTGATGAGATAAGTGGTTCAGTAATAAACGAACAGATACTAAACGGTGTTTTTTCCATGAATATGCCACTTCAACTCGCTGCGGGAACTCCTTCTAATCCTCAGACAATAAAGGGTGAAAGCGGGTTACAAATAGACAACACCATTACCGGCAACGTTGCCAACGCCGCTTCAACCTTGTTTACCTCAACCATGGGAATACCGGTGGGAATTGGGGACGAGACGGGCAATGGGTTTTCCACGGTAGACAACCAATCTTTACTTGTTACAGATGGGCAAGGGGCAT
>JACVXV010000074.1 GCA_015661205.1 Candidatus Brocadiaceae bacterium | reverse complement strand
CCTGGCTATATACTTACTGCCCTTCGGGCTTGTTGTAGAGCGAAGAAGCTCTTCGCTCTACATGAAAAAGCTGTCGCCATAGGCGACCTAATTTAATTAAACGACTTTATCCATGATACGTTTGAATTGCTCCTGGTTTTTTAAACCGGTGACATGAAGCAGGTACGATATCCGTTCTTTGATTTCCCCCTTTTCTCCCTTATCCCATTCTATCCTGGACAACCATAGATGGGCATTTTCATGGAACGGGGAAAGTTGTAAAAGACGCGTTAGATATAATTCCGCCTCTTCCTGCCGTCCGGCGCTGGCACAAAGCTTACCTAGTTTTTCTAAAACGAACTCATTCCGGGGACAAAACTCCAATGCGGCCCTGTATTCCCGAATGGCGTGACTATTGTCTCCCGATTTTTCATAGTAGTCGCCTTTATACTCAAGGATTCTCCATAAAACGGTCTTCAAAAATCCCTCCTGATACTGGCGGCCCCGATCGGGGAATGAGTTCAGCAAGGATTCAAGTTCAAGGACAAAGACCTTGCTCTCCGGCATAGAGTCCACCGAATCATCCAGATAAAAAAATAATTCATCGCCTGCAAATGCCGGCATTTCGACACGATTCTTTTGTAAGTCTTGTGCCATCTTATCCGATATTTCTAAAAACAGCTCTGGATTGAATTGTATAAAACGATAATACGATAGCAAATTAAACACCGAAAGAATCGTTGGTGTGTACTTCTTGTTTACCAGGAGAAGCATGGATTCAATCATGGGATTTCTCTGCTTTGTCGTAAAGGCTAGAACCATTAAACAAACTGCCAGATTGTTATAGTATTTCCCATTCCATTCATTCATTTTTATTGCTTCTGAGAAGCGAGAGGCAGCCAGATGATAGTCTTTGGCGTAAAAGCTCGAAATCCCCAGCGCATTCAACTTCATGTCATCCGCTAATGCGCACGCAGGTCTTGAAGTTACAATAATACGGGATTGCTGCATCATATCCAAAGTGTTTTTCATCAGTGCTACAATGTCACTATACCTGCGGTTTTTTTCCGTCGCCCGTTGGATAATTTGCTCTCTCTCCGCATCGTGATGTAAATAATAATTGATTTTTTGCTCGAAATTCGCTTCATTAAACAACACCACTTCTTTATCCGCCTCAAAAAACTCTTCAATAGAACGGTCTCCCTCGTCGTGCAGTAACAATGCCCCGCACGCCACCGCCTCAAAAGGACGAAGATTAACACCCCCCTGGATACTGGGACAATGGATAACTATTTTAGCCTGTTTCATTACATCAAAGCCACCTTCAAGGGTGGGCATTCGCCCTGCAAAGACCTTGTACTGGTTCGCCAGTTTTAAAAGCCTCCAGACGTACTGGCCTCTCTTACGGTAAAAATGGCTTGAAAGGGTTCCCGTTATCACGACATCATATTCCTTATTCTGATGAACCGGGGAAGCGTTTGCAAATTGCCAGGGAATGTATCCTTGTATTCCCGAGTTAGAAGTATACCATGTTTTTATATTCCCGATTGATTGATATGCCGGACACAGGCATTCAACGGCGGGCATCACCGCATCGAAAAATTTGACATCACAGAATGCCTTGTAGAATTTCCAGGGATCGCCAGGCAGGCCAATAACGGGATACGGAGATTTCTCTAACCCTGTCGGCAAGGAATGTACCTCTGTAACAAATATGAGCACATAGTCCGGTTTCCACCACGCAGGTAGTTGACCAAGTATGTCTAAAAATGAATCTTTCCAGAGGTTATAAGATACGACACTGGCATTTAACCGCCCCAATTTTGAACCTGCAATAAAAGAAATGGTATCGGCGTTGGCCAGCAGGCTTAGGCCTACCCTGCCCCCGGTTACATTTGTCAGAATTTTCAGGCGGGAATTTGGTAATTTGCTTCCATAGGTATTACGGAATTCATTTACTGTCGTCCAAAGGGAAACCCCCTGGTCGTGATAATGGTAAAGGTTTAATAATATTTCGTTGGCTTCTGAAACAAGTCCCAATCGCTCATAAACCAATCCCTTAAGGCCTCTTGAGCAAACAGGAAGGGTTTCTTCCGGAACACCATCAAAAGATTTTTTCAGTTCTTCCAGGGCGTCCTTCGGCATTGCCTGTAATTGTTCAAGGGTTAACGATATGGGGAAATCCATTTTATCTATTACCAGCCATAGATTACTTGCACGTGAACGAAATAGGGTTACGGGTGATTAAAGATAGTGGAATCGTAGCCGGCCTGCACACCCTTTTGTGAATACGTCGGTCGCAGGCTCAAGAACGGTAGCAACTCATGGCAAAGGCTTTCTCTTCCCCTCGAAATGAGGAACGGCGGAGAAACCACAGCGCGAGTATCGCATTGCACAACGTTTCGGCTCAAATTTCTCACTATAATACAGTAATTTTAAGCTTTTTGTTGACACTTTGCAATTATAATACCTTTTGATAAAATAGTTATAAGTATTGTTCCCGGCTGATTTCAACAATCCGTCTGGTAAAAAAAGATGGGCGTGAAGAAATAGCGCAATTCTACTGCTGCATTTTGGAGTAATAGTGCTATAATATTCCGGCTGGAAGCTCTCAAGTTATTCTAAATGTAAACTTCTTTGACTATATTTTAAAGAGGCAATGTTATGACACAAGAAGGACATAAGAAACTTCTGAGTGAATTTATGGCGTTACCCTCAGAAACTGAGTGGCTGGAGTTTAAGGAGGCAAAAGATGATTACGATTTTAGCAAGCTAGGAAAATACTTTTCTGCCTTAAGTAATGAAGCAAATCTTAAAAACAACCCGTATGGATGGCTAATTTTCGGCGTTGAAGATAAAACCAGGAATATTATCGGTACCCGGTATCGTCCTCACAG
The DNA here is from genome assembly GCA_015661205.1 of Candidatus Brocadiaceae bacterium. Lineage (GTDB taxonomy): Bacteria > Planctomycetota > Brocadiia > Brocadiales > Brocadiaceae > JACVXV01. The sequence continues at coordinate 12,135 of JACVXV010000074.1, read as the reverse complement.
AAGCAGCCTGGACAATTTAAAACTGGAAATAGCCAACAAAACCAACAACCGCATTACATTTGTAGAAATCCATGAACTTAATTTACCGGCAGGACGAGTAATCATGTTTCAAATTCCTGCCGCTCCAAAGGGAATTCCAACTACTTATGAAGGGCATTTTTACGGCAGAGATGGCCAATCTATCGGCCCTTTGAATTTACAAGAAATAGAACAAATTCGCAATCAGATCAAGGCCTATGACTGGTCTGCCCTAATTTGCGATGGGGCAACCATTCAGGATTTGGAACCAAATGCTATTATAAAAGCCCGTGAGAAATATAAAGAAAAATTTCCACAAAAAGCCTGGGAAGTAGATACCTGGGATAATATAACTTTCCTCAATAAATCGAAAGTAACTATTCGAGGGAAACTAACCAGGACAGCAATTATTCTTTTAGGTAAAGAAGAGTCAGAACATTTTCTTAGCCCATCCATCGCTAAAATTTCCTGGATTCTAAAAGGCGAAACTGATTCGGAAAAGGATTATGAGCATTTTGGGCCGCCCTTCTTATTAAATTCAGAGGCTGTTTACAATAAAATCCGTAATCTAAAATACCGCTATCTGCTTAATAACACCTTGTTTCCAACTGAAATTACACAATATGAACCCTATGTAATCCGTGAGGCATTACATAACTGCATTGCACACCAGGATTATGAATTACAAGGACGGATTGTTGTAGTGGAGAAATCGGATGAGTTGGTTTTTGCAAATCTCGGCAGTTTTACCCCAGGTTCTGTTGAAAAAGTAATTGAACAGGATGCCCCTCATGAATGTTACCGGAACCAATTCCTGGTGAACGCAATGGTTAATTTAAATATGATAGACACCATTGGAAGCGGTATCAAAAAGATGTTTACCTTACAACGGAATCGCTATTTTCCAATGCCTGACTATAATTTAAGTGAGCTTGATAAAGTCAAGGTTCGAATTCTTGGAAAAATGCTTGATGAAAACTATACAAAAATGCTCGTAGATAATACCAGTCTGGATATCAGAACGGTTATTTACCTTGATAAAGTGCAGAAAAAACAACAACTCACCAGGGATGGATTCAAGGCACTTAAAGATCAAAACCTGATAGAAGGAAGGTATCCAAACCTTTTTGTTGCGGCAAAAATTGCTGCCGCTACAGGAGATAAAGCAAGCTATATCAAAAACCGCGCCTTTGATAAAGAATATTATAAAAAAATGATCATTGCTTTTATAAAAGAATATGGGGCTGCAAGCCGGCAAGATGTTAATAATTTAATAACCAATAAACTCTCAGATGCATTAAACGAAAAACAGAAGCGAAACAAGGTTACAAACTTGCTTTCTGAAATGTCTAAAAAAGATACAACAATAAGAAACACTGGCTCTGATAAAAAACCTAATTGGATTTTGGCCTAATTTTAGAAGTAAATTAGAAGTAAATTAGAAGTAAATTAGAAGTAACAATTTTATAACTGTTTGGAAAACAACCAGTTAGCGAAAAGCTATTAAGTTGAGAATAAGAAGCATTTTAGATGTAATTCGTGGGGTTGCCTGGTGTGAAACGCTTAAGCACACCAGAAGTTCTTATACTGTTGAATTAGGCCTTCGGCGACTTATAGCAGCGTAGTGGCAAGGCGCGCCTTGCCACTACATTCGCGCAACCGAGACGGTTGCGCTACCGGTTTGAAATTCCTGTACATCAAGATAGTCCCTGGACGGGAGAGAACGATTCTTCCTGAGCAGGAGGTTATCCTCCAGTCTTTTTTGCTGTAAAATAGATTATACTTTCATTAGAATTGTAATTATGCTAATTTTATGCTGACATGAGTCGTGATAGTCACGTTATATTCAAGCAGTTTTTAATGCCTTCACGCAAGACCGAGAGAAAATGCATGAAGGAGGATTTTACAAGATAATTGGGACGGTATTTTATTTATGGAAAGACCTTTTGATCAACAACTGGGGGCGCTTAGAAAGAATCTCATTCAAATGGCCTCAACGGTTGAAATGGCTATTGCTAACGCAGTGAAATCACTGATCGAGCGAAATAGCGAATTGGCGTACGTTGTTGTGCAGAATGACGAGCAGGTGGACGCCCTGGAGTTGGAAATCGATAAGCAATGCATTGATTTGCTTGCGCTTCGGCAACCGTTGGCTAACGATCTCCGGTTTATCACATCGGCAATTAAGATCATCAATAACCTTGAACGTATGGGCGATCTTGCCGTTAATATCGCGGAACGCGTGATCCCCCTCAACCAGGAACCGCAACTAAAACCGCTCATCGACATACCGAGGATGGCGACCATTACCCAAACGATGGTTAAGGACAGCATTGATGCCTTTGTGAACCGTGACGCCGAACGCGCCCGGTCTGTATACGAGCGAGACTCCACGGTAGATGCGCTGAACGATCAGATATTCCGGGAATTGCTGACTTATATGATGGAAGACCCCGTGAACATAACGAGGGCCGTTCACCTCATACTTATTTCACGCCACCTGGAACGAATCGCAGACCATTCCACCAATATTGCAGAAGAGGTGGTATATATTGTCAAGGCCAAGGTAGTCAAACATCGCAGCCATAGCATAGATAAATAATAGCGCACTGTGCAATGCATAGTGAACCAACCGTTGGGTCAAAGATGAACTCTTCAAAAAATCTCACCATTTTATACCTGATTGGTGACAGGGGATTAGACTTAACACGGGCGGAAGGGTATAAGGTTCACGTACTAAAGATCCTCAGCGGGTTGAGGGCAAAGGGATACAAGGTGTTCTTGCTCACCGTGAGCGAAACGCCGTCACTGCCTGAGATGGAAGACTATGCAATCATCCGGCATACATATCTACGCCTCTTTTTTCATCGCATTTTTCCCTTTACGGGAACCGTAAACAGCATAAACGTCCTCCGGCAGATCATAAAACTCAATAAGTTGCACCACTTCGACGTCATTCACGAACGGTTTGGCTTGTACTCTTATGGAGGCATATTGGCTTCCTGGTTACTGAGCATCCCCCACGTAACCGAAATGAACGGCCCGGTGATAGAGGAGAAAAAACTATTTTCAAAAGAAATCCCCTTTGTCCAAAAGCTGGTGGCAAGGCTGCTTCGCAGGTTTTGCTTGCGGTTCACCCATCACACCGTAGTTGTTTCCAACAATGTAAAGGTGTTTTTGACAAGCAACCATTTTGTCACACAAGCAAGCGACATCACCGTTTTACCCAATGCGGCAGACGTGCCGGCATTTAATAAACAATTCGACGTCCCTACCATAAAAAAATCCCTCGGACTGGAGGGCAAATTCATCGTTGCCTACACGGGGACACTCCAGGTGTGGTACGCCATCGAAGACGTCATTTCCGCACTCCCGGCGGTAATACAGGAAATACCGGACGCCTGCTTTATTATAGCAGGGGCGGGACCTGCTCAACAAAAACTAGAATCCCTGGCCCACCGGCTGAATGTCTCCGGCATGGTGAGATTCCTGGGTTATATAGACCACCACCGGATTCCGGAAATAATTTCCATTGCCGACGTTGTAGTTGCCCCCTATAAGGAGCTGGGAATGCCCTTTTTTAACTCCGCTATCAAGATATTTGAGTATCTCAGTTCCGGAAGGCCGATGGTCGCATCAAGGATCGGACAGATCGCCGAGGTGCTGGAAGACCAGCGCACGGCATTACTGGTAACACCGGGCAACGTCCGGGAACTCGCAACCGCCATTATCCGGCTAAGCCGCGACGCCGAATTAAGGGGTTTTTTATCAGTGAATGCAAGGAAAGAGGCGCAAAAATATTCATGGGATAAATACGTTGAACAGTTGGCGCACATTTATGGAGATAGGCGGCGTCAAAGAATGAGTTATCCTTCTTGATTCTTTCTATTACAAGGGGTAGAATCGTGCAGTGTTGTATAAAATTTCCACATGTAGTATAAAAAAACCACAGCAACCGCCTTTCCAAATACTATCGAAAACGGCATGGCGTAAATATTTTAATACTATTTACAACCGCATTCCTCTACAAATCCCCCGCTTGCCTTCCCAAAAGACAGATATCTAACTCCTCTTTACATAACCAATAAGAATAAGGCATACAATTTGCGTGTAAGTGCCGAAGGAGAAATTATATGGGGAAAAAATTTTTAGTCACGATGGTGTTTTATTTCGCCTTTGTCTGCAATGTTGGCTACGGTGCAACAGAGGTGGTACCAGATGAAAAGAACTATGGAACTGTTTCTGCAGAATCTGGAAGATTAGGCGTTGAATCGCCAATTAATCTCCCAAATGTAGCCAAGTACTTGAAATCAATAGGTTTAATACTTATCATTACGGTTGTGGCGCTCTATTTTCTTCGGGGCAAGCTGGGCATTAAAACGGGCATGGGGAAGAAAAAGCGGTATCTCAGTGTTGTGGATTCGGTACCGCTGGGTTCAAAAAAATATATTCATCTTATAAAAATACCTGGTAAGATATTAGTGGTTGGGGCAACACACGAAAAAATTCAAACCCTTTCCGAGATTACGGACAAAGAGATTGTTGATTCGATTAATACGGAAACTCAGGGAAATGACTTTGTGCGATTTTTAAAACGCGCTTATCAGGAACGTACATAAACACCACATATTCTTTAAGGACATTTCATTGAAAAGACAATGGTTGGTTTTGGTTATTAGCGTAATAGTGGTTGCTTATGCCGTTACGGGCGTTGCAGAGGCAGCCGGCGACCCATCATCGCCGATGAATCTCACCATGAGTATCGACAATACGGGAAAGCCCGCGGAGGTTGCCGGCACCCTGAAGATCGTGCTTTTTTTAACCGCACTTTCTTTGCTGCCCGGGCTGTTGCTGTCGATGACCGCATTTACCAGGATTATTATTGTGTTGTCGTTTGTCAGGAAGGCGCTGTCGTTTCAGACGTTGCCCCCGAACCAAATACTTATTGGCATATCGCTCTTTCTAACGATTTTCGTCATGGCGCCGGTATGGAAACAGGTTAATGACGAGGCGCTTCAGCCATATCTCAAAGAGGAGATTACGCAGAACGTGGCCTTCGAGCGGGCGCTTGTGCCTTTTCAAAAATTCATGCTGAAGCAGACGCGCGAAAAAGACATTGCCTTATTTGTAAACGTTTCAAAAATGGAAAGGCCGAGATCGCCCAAAGACATCCCTATACACGTGCTGATTCCGGCATTTATTCTGAGCGAACTTAAGACCTCATTCCAAATGGGATTTATTCTGTTTTTACCTTTTCTTGTTATTGATATGGTTGTTGCCTGTGTATTAACGGCCATGGGTATGTTCATGCTTCCGCCTGCAATGATTGCCATGCCGTTTAAATTAATTCTGTTTGTTTTGGTGGATGGTTGGCAGCTTGTTATTCAATCGCTCGTTACAAGTATTGTGCAATAACGTATAAATAACAAACTTTTTTTATAACAGTTCACCCACCCTCCAAAGTTCCAATACCCTGTCAGGGTTTAAAACCCTGACAGGGTTATCCAGGGCGACGGTATTACGGCATGACGGTTGCTAAGTATTTTTATAGAGGATTTGACAATGACGCCGGAAATGGTAGGCAGCATCGGGAAGGATTTGTTAGAAACGACGTTTATTCTTATGGCGCCCATGCTCATCGTTGCAACGGTCGTGGGTGTGGTTATCGGTATTTTTCAGGCAGTATCAAGCATTCATGAGCAGACAATTACCTTTTTACCGAAGGTGGTTGGCGTTTTGGGTGTGTTCTTGTTTTGTTTGCCGTGGATGCTGAGAAAAATGTCCAGTTATACCATAAACTTATTCGGTGATTTGACAAAATACTGCCAATGAGGGCTTATGGAATATTTCTTAACCTTTATAAACAATATGCCGTTTTTTATGATCGTCTTCTTTCGGGTTGGTGGCATGTTGCTCTTTGCACCCGTTTTTGGGCATGCAAACATTCCTATGCAAGTGCGCATTGCCCTCGCTTTAACCTTTACCATTGTTTTATATTCGGCCTTGCAAAATAATCAACCTCCACTTCCCACGACCATAATGCCGTATGTTGAGATTGCAGTCAAAGAGATTGCGATAGGCGCCGTGGTTGGTTTTGCGGCGTCAATAATCTTTACGGCCTTTACCATGGCCGGCAATTTAATAACGAATCAAATAGGTCTCGACACGGCGACAATTGTCGATCCCTCTTCAGAAATAGGAGAAGAGGAGCAGGTAATAACCGTCTTTCTGAATATGATAGCCGTACTCGTTTTCCTTGCGATAGATGGGCATCACTGGTTCATTAAGGCAACTGCGCAGAGTTTTGATATTATTCCCGTGGGGGGATTTCATTTTACGACGGTGACGCTCGCAAAGATACTGAGTATGTTTAATGCTCTTTTTATAGTCGGATTCAAGATGTCAGCGCCTTCACTGTTGGCGATTTTGCTGACGGTCGTTGTTCTGGGATTAATGACGAAGGTAGCTCAGGAAATTAACGTGTTTAATATTGCCTTTCAAATAAAAATACTTATTGGATTCTTTTTGCTCATCATTTCATTGCCCTTGCTAATTCCTATTATGGAGAGATACATCCGCACCTTTGAAAAGGGCATGACCTCGTTGATGGCAACGATGTAGGGGATAAAAATGGCCGGTGACGAAGAAAAAACTGAAGAACCTTCCGGTAGGCGGCTAGGTGAAGCGCGAGAGAAGGGAAATATCGCTTTTAGCGCTGACCTGAATAACGCGGTTGGTTTACTGGGCGGTATTGTGTTGCTCTATAACATGGGTGTTTTAACTTACCAAGTCATGGACAAGACATTCAAGGTAACCCTGGGACATCTGTTTTACAAAGATTTTTCCCAGGATGTAATCATGGATATTATTTTTTCTCAGTTTTATGTGCTGACAAAAATGTTATTTCCGATATTAGGCGGGCTGATGCTGATCGGATTAATCATTTCCTACGTACAAACGGGTTTCTTGCTTAATTTCGGTTTGTTAAAGCTCAATTTTGGGAAGCTCAATTTCATAGCGGGCGCAAAGAACCTGGTTTCACCACAATCGTTTGTAAAACTCCTTTTTTCCGTGCTGAAAGTGGTTGTTCTCGCGGGCATGTCATATCTTTACATGAAGGACAAGTTTAATAGTATTATCGATGCGTTGGATTTTGACGTTGCGCAAATATTTATTACGTTGTTCAGCATGATGTACGGTTTGGCATTGCGATTGGCGATGATATTGTTTATTTTAGCCGCTGCGGATTTTATTTATCAAAAGTGGCAATACAAACGCGGCCTCAGAATGACGAAACAAGAGGTCAAAGAAGAAAGAAAGCAAATGGAAGGCGACCCACTGATCAAGGGAAAGATACGGTCAATACAGCTCCAAATGTCAAGAAAACGCATGATGACTGCCGTCCCAACGGCAGACGTTGTCATAACGAATCCGACCCATTTTGCGGTAGCTCTAAAATATGACAGTAAGGTAATGAAATCGCCTACGGTGGTTGCAAAAGGCGCCGACTTGATTGCAAAGCGTATCAAGGAGCTTGCGTTGAAGCACAAAGTACCTCTCGTGGAAGATAAGCCACTCGCGCAAACACTTTACAAGTCGGTGGAAATTGGAAGGGAAGTGCCGCAAAAACTGTTCTATGCCGTTGCAAAGGTATTGGCTTACGTATATCAATTAAAGCGGGAACGTCGATGACGGCACTTTATGTTTGTATGCCCTTGCTATTTCTACCGATATTTTGTCCCTACGGGACATTAAAAAAAAGACACAGAGTCTCGATAAGCAAGGAAATTTTTCTAACTAATACTACTGATGAGGTTTAACTATGGCTACCGATAAAATGGCTTTCGCCTCAAAAAACCCTTTGATACGATTGATAACACAGGGAGAACTGGCATTAGTTGTTGGTGTAATAGGGATATTTGTTGTATTTATCATCCCTATTCCACCTTTTATGCTGGACATACTCATAACCATCAATCTTTCCGTATCACTTTTATTGCTCTTGGTCACCCTCCATGCAAAAGGTACCCTGGAACTAACCACATTTCCGTCGATATTATTGTTCCTGACCCTTTTTCGATTAGCGCTCAACGTGGCGTCAACACGCCAGATATTGTTGAATGGTTTTGGGGGGCAGGTAATAGCCGCGTTTGGCGAGTTTGTTGTGGGAGGCAACCTCATCGTTGGTATGGTTGTCTTTTTAATCATCGTGGTAATTCAATTTATCGTCATAACAAAGGGTGCAACAAGGATATCAGAAGTTGCTGCCAGGTTTACCCTAGACGCGATGCCCGGCAAGCAAATGAGTATTGATGCCGACCTGAATGCGGGACTCATCACTGAGGATCAGGCGAGAAGCAGAAGGGAAGTAATTTCTAAGGAGGCTGAATTCCATGGCGCTATGGATGGCGCAAGTAAATTTGTGAGTGGAGACGCCGTTGCAGGCATTATTATCGTATTAATTAACCTCGTTGGTGGAATAGCCATGGGCTTACGCGAAGGCATGACTGCATCAGAGGCGTTACAACATTATGCGATTTTATCGATTGGCGATGGCCTTGTCTCACAGCTCCCATCCTTCATCATAGCAACCGCCTCTGCCGTTATTATCACCAAGACGTCCGCAACCGAAGGTCTCGGCAAGGAACTGTCCGGGCAGATGTTCAATCAACCCAATGCAGTCGCTTTTACGGCGGGTATTCTTGCCATGTTTAGCATAGTGCCGGGACTGCCAAAGATGCCGTTTATAATACTAGCCCTCTTTTTTGGGGTGATTGCCTTCATCCTCAAGAGATCGGGCAAACAAGCATTGATACATGAAGAACTGGCGAAAGAAACGGCAAAAGCAGCGCCGGAACCACGCCAGGAAGAAAGCATCGAAAAATTGCTGCACGTTGACCGTATGGGCGTCGAGGTTGGTTACAAACTGGTACCCCTGGTTGACCCACAAAAAAATGGCGGTATTTTGGACAGGATCAACGTGCTTCGCAGACAGATGGCGCGGGATTTAGGCCTGATCGTTCCTCCCATTAGGGTAAGGGACAACCTGCAATTGGGGGCAAATCAATATGTGATTAAAATACGCGGGCAGGACGTTGCAAAGGGAGAACTATTCCCGGAGTGCTATCTTGCCATTGACTCCGGAACTGTAACAAAGCAAATTGATGGAATAAGGACGCTGGACCCTGCGTATGGATTGCCGGCGCTTTGGGTTGCAGCATCGGTACGGGAAGATGCCGAGGCCTCCGGTTATACCATAGTTGATCCGGCTTCGGTAATGATTACGCACCTTACCGAAGTTATCAAACAACATGCATACGAGATAATCTGCCGTGATGACGTGCAAAAGATCATTGAAAATTTAAAGAAGGAGTCGCCTACGGTAGTTGAGGAGTTAACCCCAAACGCAATGCCTCTTGGAAGCATACAAGACGTCCTCAGGAATTTATTAAAGGAACAGGTGCCGATTAGAGACATGTCCACCATAATGGAAACCATAGCGGATTGCGCCTCTATAACAAAGGACTCTGATACGATAACGGAATTTGTGAGACAGAAGCTGTCGAGGGCTATTTGTCAAAGATACCAAAATAGCGAAGGAAAGATAGGCGTCATCTCATTCGACCCCCAGCTTGAGCAAACCATTGCCAACTCAATCCACAAAACGGAGAGAGGCAATTTGTTGGCGCTGGAGCCAACCGTGGCACAACAATTAATTGATAATTTGGTAGAAGTGGTGAAGGATTCATTGTCATCGGGATACGAAGCGGTGTTGTTAACGTCCTCTAACGTAAGAAGCCATATCAGGCGTCTCATCGAAAATGCCTTGCCCCAGGTGCCGGTGTTGTCGTACAAAGAAATATCACCCGGAGTTCGAATTGATTCACTGGGTGTAGTAAAATTGTGAAGTGATGGTACTCTCAAATAAAACAGATAGCGCCGGAGCGATAATTTTTTGTCTGGGAAATGGGCTGATGCGTGCATTGACAGGCAATGGAGGGAATGATAAACTTGAAGGAAACTGATCACATGTCGGCCAGGGGATTTTCCAAGGTAAGGACGATAGCCGTTACCAGCGGCAAGGGCGGCGTTGGAAAGACAAATATTGCAACAAATCTGGCAATGCTCTTCCGAAGATACAAAAAAAGGGTGTTACTGATAGACCTTGATTTGGGGCTTGCGAACGTTGATATCCTGCTGGGGCTTCATCCCGAATACACGTTGCAGGACGTTATCGAGGGGCGCAAGGGAATAAAAGACATCATTTTCCGGGGGCCGGAAGGGATTATGTTCGTCCCCGGCAGTTCCGGTATTGAGGAACTCACCAACCTTACTGATGCGCAAAAAGAACTGCTTTTCAGGGGATTTAGTGAGTTGGACGATGAGGTGGACATTGCGATTGTAGACACGGGCGCCGGCATATCGTCAAACGTGCTAAGCTTTGTGCTTGCGGCAAATGAAATCCTGCTCATAACGACGCCTGAACCCACGGCAATAACAGACGCTTACGCCATGATAAAAGTCCTTTCAAGGAAAAGAAAGGAACTGAACATCAAATTAGTGGTAAACCTTGCAAATAGCCGGGAAGAGGCGGAATCGACCATGAGAAACATTTCGTCAGTGGCGCGGCGGTTTTTAGGCATAGATATACAATATCTTGGATACATACTTTCCGACCCGAACGTAACAATGGCTACAAGGCTTCAAAAATCCTTCGTAAAAGAGTTTCCGAACACCATAGCGGCCAGTTGTCTCAATAAGATGGCCGTTTCATTTATCAATAGTGACGACGGAACACAGGCGTTGGGAATGGAAGGGTATTTCAGACGACTTATCACTGAGGGGCAGATGGACCCCTTAAAGCTTATTTCCTGAGCGTCCCCGCCTGGCAGACGTAGGGTCATTCGAATTATTGTTTGACATTGGTAATACAAAGAGGTGAAATATGGAAGTACTATTGGCTTATGTGCGTGTATATCTCTTGATAATTGTTTTCTTTGCAACCTGTTTTCTTGGGTTTGTGTCAGAGGTATCTCTTCCCATGCTGGCAATCAGAAGCGTAGTGATAACGGGCATCGTGGGCATATTAAGTAGTTTATTCATCAAATACATTGTAAGCGTGATAAATACGGTGCCGTTACCGTCGGAAGAACAGACGGACATAAACAAACCCGTTCCCCCGGCGGCAGGGGGTATAAGAACCGGCAAAAAAACGTAATGTACTTGGTAAGGTAGACAAGCATGGGAACGAACAACAAGGCGATGGTGGGCTACAAACAGGAAAACACCACGCAACGTGATAAACTAATCATGGAGCATCTCGCCCTGGTTAAATACGTAGTAAACAAACTTACCGTCTATTTACCCTCTTTTGTGGATAGGGACGATCTCATTGAATATGGCATTATCGGCCTCATTGACGCGGCAGCGAAATATGATGTAACGAAAGAGACAAAATTTGGCACGTATGCTATTACCCGTGTCCGCGGCGCGGTATTGGACCACCTGAGGTCTCAGGATTGGCTGCCTCGCACGATGAGGGATAAGGCAACCATGGCAAGAGATGCCTATCGGTTATTGGAACAAAAACTCAATAGACCGCCTCAAACGGAGGAAATTGCGGCGGCGTTAAAAATGGAACCGGCAGAGTGGGACAAATTATTGTCGGAAATCAGTTTTGGCGCGTTTCTTTCTTTAGAGGAGTTTAGTCAAACATCTAAAGATGATTCGCAGGAAAACAAAAACCAACAAGTCATGGATCACAAGCGATGCGATCCCCTCAGCGACTTAGAGACAAAAGAAGAAAAGGCTTTATTGGCCGGCGCCATTGCCAAACTGCCGGAGCGGGAAAGACTGGTGATCACGTTATATTACTTCGAGGACATGATGTCAAAAGAGATCAGCCAATTGATCGGCATTTCTGAGTCCAGGGTATCACAACTTCACCATCGGGCATTATTTCTTCTCAGAACCAAGATGAGCAAGGTAATATTGGGTACATCTTGAATTCTACCAATAATTTAGTAGCGTTGTCAAGTGGAGACCTGAGAAAAGCCCTCCATTTATGTATGTCATGCATCAAAACCGTTGTAGTAATAGGCGAGTCGAATCTTGGTA
>JACVXV010000073.1 GCA_015661205.1 Candidatus Brocadiaceae bacterium | reverse complement strand
GCAAATCAAATTGTATCAGGACTTGCGCTCACGATGTTTGGCGTCGGTCTGAGCGGGCTTCTTGGCAAGGCATACATCGGCATGCCCCTGCCCTGCAAGTTTTCTGCCGTGAATGTGCCTTATCTGTGCAAGATTCCCATCCTGGGACCTTCCCTGTTTTCCCGCGATCCACTCTTGTACCTATCGGTGCCGTTAACCATTTTTCTATGGTTTTTGCTTTACAAAACGAGGTGGGGGATTTCAATACGGTCTGTTGGGGAAAATCCGGCAGCCTCCGATGCTATGGGGGTAAAGGTCTATAGAGTCCAGTACCTTTGTGTAATTACCGGTGGTCTTTTATCGGGATTTGCCGGGGCATATCTATCCCTTGCGTATATTCCGTCATGGATAGAGGGGATGGTTGGCGGGAGGGGATGGATTGTTATCGCGTTGACGATATTTGCCGGTTGGAATCCCATCAGGGCGTTTATTGGCGCTTATCTTTTTGGCGGCATTTATGTCTTGCAGTATCTCTTACAACCGTTGGGCATATCGCCAAATATCCTTATGATGCTTCCATACATAACCACCCTCTTTGTCTTGTTTCTTGGGGCAAGCGAGTCGCTGAAGAAAAAGATGGGATCACCGGCTTCTCTTGGTGTAGCTTATAAACGGGGAGAAAAATAAGGGGAATTTCGTAGCGCGTGGATTCATACCCCGCTTTTCTCATTCCCACGCAGGGCGTGGGAACGAGTTGGTGTAGGAACACGGCGCCCGTGTCCCCGTGTATGAACACAAACAAGGTTGTAGAACGAAGCGATTGCTTCGTTACGGGCGAAGTGGCACTTCGCCCTACATCGAAAAAGCCTAATTTAACTTGGAGTTTTATCAATGTCCTCAAAAACCCACTTTTTCCTGAACAACACAGAAATCCGCGCCGGTGAACATCCCGGCATGACGGTATTGGACTACCTCAGAAAAATTCAAAGATTGATGGGTACCAAGGAAGGCTGCCGTGAAGGGGATTGCGGGGCGTGTGCCGTGCTTGTCGGGGAACTTGACGGTGATCGGGTAATATACAAACCCGTTACCTCCTGTTTAATGCCGTTAGGTGAACTACACGGCAAACACCTGGTCACCGTGGAAGGATTGAACATGCCGCATCTTTCACCGGTACAACAGGCCATTGTGAACGAGGGGGCTACCCAGTGCGGTTATTGTACACCAGGTATTGTCGTTTCATTAACGAGCTATTTGATGGATGATAAGGAAATAACCACGGAAGGGCTGAAGAATACCCTTAGCGGCCATTTGTGCCGCTGCACGGGTTATCGTTCCTTAAAGCGGGGTATCGATTTCTTAAAGCTATCGGTTGAAAGCCGGACAGGCATACGCTCCCTTGTTGCGAACGGGATGCTCCCCCCCTATTTCCTGGAAATGCCCGACCGGCTTCGCATAATTCCAAAACTCCAAATGGATAAAGGAATAAGCACTCCGGAATTCTTTATAGCCGGTGGAACTGACCTCTACGTGCAAAAGGGAGACATGTTGCCGGAATCTGAGTTATGCCGGCTCGCTATGAATCAAGACATGAAGGGTATCACCCCGATGGATGGATACATTCGCGTTGGGGCGCTGACGACCTTTGAAGCATTTGCAAGCCACGCGGAAATTATCAGGATCATTCCCAATATCAAGGGCTACATGTCCCGGATAGCCTCCCTGCAAATACGTAACCGCGCCACGGTAGGTGGAAACGTTGTCAATGCCTCTCCTGTCGGCGACGTCACAATCCTTCTGCTGGCATTGGGTGCGACGTTGGTATTGAAAAGTGGCGAGACAAGCCGTACCGTGCCTATAACGTCCTTCTTTAAAGGTTACAAACGGCTTGACAAAACGCCATCAGAAATTCTATCGGAGATTCACCTGCCAATACCCGCCGCAGACACGAAGATCAATTTTGAAAAGGTTTCCAAACGGAATCATCTGGACGTCGCCTCCGTGAACGGCGCCATGAAGGTGCGATGTGAAGGCGCTATCATACGTGAAATGGCATTAACCATGGGGGGCGTTGCCCCGATACCGCTCTTTTTGGAGGCAACCTGCCGGTATTTTCGGGGCAAGGAGGTTTGCCAGGAGACGATTGAAGGCGCATACCCAATTGTGCAACGGGAAATTTCTCCCATCGGCGACATCAGGGGCAGCGCAGAGTACAAGAGACTCCTGGCCAGGCAATTGCTCATCGCTCATTTTGTAAAGCTTTTTCCGGATAGGATAAAAGCCGGGTCAATGATTGCCGGGTTAAAATAGGCCTTCGGCGACTTTTTCGCTTTTTCGATGTAGGGCGAAGTGCCACTTCGCCCGTGACGAAGCAATCGCTTCGTTCTACAACTTTGAATTTCCTATACGTTAAATTAGGCCTTCGGCGGCTTTTAACAGCGTGGTGGCAAGGCGCGCCTTGCCACTACACATGCGTTTGAATTTCCTAAACATTAAATTGAGGGATTTCTATGAAACATATTGATGCGGTTTCACACGTGCGGGGTGAGTCCCAGTTTGTGGATGATGTACCGCCGCCGGCAGAGATGCTGTATGCCGCCGTCTATGGCTCGCCCGTAATGCACGGGAAAATCCTTGCCATTCACACGGAACACGCACGTGCTATGGAGGGGATTGTTGCCGTTTTAACCGCTCAGGACGTCCCCGGCGAAAACCAGATCGGCCCTATTATTCCCGACGAAGAACTGCTGGCCGGCAACGTGGTGCGCTACGTCGGACAGCCGGTAGCCGTGGTGGTTGGCACGAACCCCGATAGTGCCCGAAAAGGCGTTGGAATGATTACCCTGGACGTTGAAGAACTCCCTGCAATTACCGACCCGAAAGAGGCGTTTCAGAAGGGCTGGATCATTGGCGCTCCGAGAACCTTTGCCCTGGGTGACGTGGATGCGGCATGGCAAGGGTGCGACCTTGTTGTGGCGGGTTCATGCGAGATCGGCGGACAGGAACACGTTTATCTTGAAACCCAACGGTCACGGGCAATCCCTTTGGAAGGAAAATTTCTCAAGATTTACTCATCCACTCAAAATCCGAGCGGTGTGCAGCGACACGTTGCCGGTGTGCTGGGCATGCCCATACACAACGTTGAGGTGGAGGTAAAGCGGCTGGGCGGCGGATTTGGCGGCAAGGAAGACCAGGCGACGCCGTGGGCGTGCATGGCGGCGCTGGCGGCCTGGCATACGGGGAAGCCGGTGGAGCTGGCGTTGAGGCGCGCCGAAGACTTCAGGATGACCGGGAAACGACACCCATATTCATCTGACTTTAAGATCGGCGTAACAAGAGAAGGGAAAGTCCTTGCTTACGAGGTCAAACATTACCAAAATTCGGGTGCTACGGCTGATTTGTCTACTGCCGTCTTAGAGAGAACGTTGCTCCACAGCGCCAATAGTTATTATATCCCCAACGTGCGGGCGTTCGGGGTGTGCTGCCGTACCAATCTTCCGTCAAACACGGCCTGCCGTGGGTTTGGCGCCCCACAAGGGATGTTTGTCCTGGAATGCGCCCTTGCAAAGGCCGCAGAAAAGCTGGGTATGCCTCGTGAAGAAATTCAGCGACGTAATCTCCTCAAGGAAAACGACCGGTTTCCCTACGGACAGCAGGCAATGCACTGTCATGCCCTAACGACGTGGGACAGGGCGACGGAAAGGTACGGCCTGCCGGCGGCCATCTCCCGCGTGGATGCGTATAACAAGTCCCATTTCGAGACAAAAAAAGGGATTGCCCTGATGCCGGTCTGTTTTGGTATCTCTTTTACGACCACCTTCCTCAATCAGGCAAGCGCATTGGTACACGTATATACCGACGGCAGTGTGAGCATTTCTACCGGCGGGGTGGAAATGGGGCAAGGATTAAACACAAACATTGCCACCATTGCCGCACGGGCATTGGGAATCAGCCCCAACCGCATAAAGATTGAAAGCACAAACACAACCCGCACCGCCAACATGTCCGCCAGTTCCGCAAGTGCAACAACGGTTTTGAATGGAAATGCCGTGTTGATGGCAATCGGGCAGATACTGGACCGGCTGAAATCCGTAGTAACCGGAGCGCCGGGCATCTCCGGCAAGGAAAAGGTCACCATTATTGATGAAACAGTCTTTTATGATGGCCGCAAAACGGAATGGACATGGGAGCGGCTGATTCAAACGGCATATACCAATCGGATTGACCTTTCAGCACACGGTTTCTTTGCCACACCGGGGATATACTTTGACAAGGCGCAGGAAAAGGGAATCCCATTTGCATACCACGTCTTCGGTACAGCAATCATTGAGGTAACCCTTGATTGCCTGCTCGGTACCTATAACATTGATGCGGTTAGGATTGTCCACGACCTGGGCAGACCCCTGAACAAACTTATTGACCGGGGACAGGTCGAGGGTGGTTTGGTACAGGGCTTGGGATTAATGACCATAGAAGACTTGCAATATAACAAGAAAGGACAATTGCTCTCGCGCGACCTTGCCACCTATAAAGCGCCCGACGTCTATTTTTCTCCGGATGATATTGAGGTTGAGTTTCTGGAAGGTGGGGAAGAAGCGCTCGGTCCTTTTGGAAACAAGGCCGTTGGTGAACCACCCCTGATGTACGGAATCGGCGTGTTCTTCGCCATTCGCCATGCCATGCGGGCGTTCAGGCCGGGGACGGAATTTGCGTTTACATCACCCCTAACACCGGAAAGGGTTTTGTTGCAGTTGTATTCAGATTTTCAACCACCGAACCAGGACAAACTGGAAAAGACGTTCAAAGGGGGCGCGTGATTTTAGTTTACGATTGTATCGCCCCTAACGGGGCAGATGGTGCGGAACGATTTACCCCGCGTGTTGATTGGGTAAGCTATAGACCCCCCCCTCGGGGGTGTAACAACCGTAGCCCACTGCGCAAGCGGTGGGATGGCATTGCAAATATAATCAAGCCCCGTAGGGGCGGCACAAATACCTAACAGATTTGACGTCGATCCCTGTAGGCGGGGCATCGCCCACCTCACCCGGCTCTCAATCTACTGATTCTCTAATACCCCATTATTAAAAGGCAAGCACACACAATGATCAAAATTATTGAAGAAGCCCTTCGCCTGGCAGAGCGAGGAGAACCATTTGTAATTGCCACAGTCGTCCGTACAACAGGCTCCACCCCCCAAAAGGCCGGCGCGAAATTATTGGTACGCCAGGATGGAAGCTGTGTGGGTACCCTGGGCGGCGGCTGCATTGAGGGTGAGATTTGGAGCAAGGCCAAAATAATCCTACGCGACCATGGCGCCCCGGTCTTTCTCCGGTATGACTTAAACGAGGCATTTGCGGCAAGAGACGGTCTGGTTTGCGGCGGCACTATGTTTTTTTTCATGGACGTCATTTTCGATACCCGTGTGTTTCTCCCGTTCATGCGTGAGATAGCGCTAGCGATTCATGGCGGTAAGCCGGTGGCGCTTGCTACGGTGGTAAACGTCTTGCATGAAAAATCAGGACTGGGCGCAAAATTACTGGTGAGAGAAGACGATTCTTTGCAGGGAACCCTGGACGACAGGGAATTGGAACAGGAAGCACACGCACTTGGCAAGACAGTTATCACTCACGGCAGCAGCAAGTGTTTTAAAACCAAAGACGGAACGGAAGTCTTTGTTGAGGGCTACACCACCCCGCCAACCCTTGTTTTAATGGGCGGAGGACACGTAAGCAAAGCGGTTTCCCTGCTGGCTGCCTCCGTGGGATTTCGTATCTACGTCATTGATGACCGCCCGGCATTCGCCAATGCGGAACGGTTTCCAGAGGCAATTGGCATTGTCGTTTCAGATTATAGCACCGGCCTGGAGAGTGTACCGGTCAATCGGAACACCGCCATCGTCATCGCTACGCGCGGTCATCGTTACGACGATAGCGCTTTAGCCGCGGCCGTCCGAACGGATGCCGGATACGTAGGGCTATTGGGAAGTGAACGAAAGACCCTTGAGATTTATAAAAGTCTTTTGAAGGAAAAGGTGCCGCACGAACGCATCCGGGAAGTGCGCGCCCCGATAGGCTTAAACATCGGCGCAGTTACGCCGGAAGAACTGGCCGTGAGCATCGTGTCGGAAATCATTATGGTTCGGCGCGGGGGCAACGGCGCACCGATGAAGATGCAAATCCGTAGCGCAAGCTTCCAGCCTGCCGGATTCCACTCATAACTTATCTGCCGCCTACTTTGTTTCCTTGAGCAATAAACCAATAACGAATGATTCGGTTCCGGAAGTAAAATTTGTTACAAGCCACGGGTCTTTGGTAAAGCAGGAAATCGGCAAATTGCTGGTTACAACGGAGTTCACCGGTTCACCGGCAACAATCACCATAGGAATCGAAAGCATCATTTCTCCGTAGCTTGCGGTAATCTTGGTTTTAACGTTACCGGCAATCATATTTGACACCTCGCCAATAGCATCAACTATATCCGTCGTAAATTCGCTAAATTCGGACATCAACATCCCTGATGCAATTTGCGTCGCAAATTTCCTTGTACAAAACACACCAACAAGCCCATGGTATTTACCCATAAAGCTAACAAAACTTGCAACCTCCGATTTAAAGAAGGAACCCGTCGTCAGTGAGACGTCCGTAAATTTCAATTCAAGCATAATCATGGTCTCAAACAGCACCTTCGTAGCCGCTTCGATGTCTTTGGCTATATCATCCATTATGGTCTTCAGTTCCATTGCAATGTTCCTTTATATTTGAAGGTCACAAATTCCTGAATTTATGAGTTTCAAGTTCCAGTTCTTTAGATGCCTGGTATTTACAAAATGGTAGTTTGTTATATTGTTGTTATTTTTTTCGTTACTGTTATTTATCAGCTTTGCAGTGCCATGATTTCTTAAACGGCGTTCACGGACTAATCGCCCCCCCCTTTTTATCGTATCCGCCTCTTGCGCTGTTCGTCAATAGACTTCGTGCTGCATATTTCATGCATTTGGGATTCCTTTATCTGTATAAATTTTATGCCGATTCCGGGATCCTGTCCGCGGAATCCCCATTTGAAAAACCACCGGACCTCCCCCATTATGGGCGACTCATCGCTTAGACCCTTGACGATAATCCAGACGTCACTTTGAATCGTCCATTCCTGATTCGTAAAAATAAAGCAGCCATTCTCCGAGACGTTAAGCGTTATTGTCCGCTCAACTTTTCCTTCCCGAAACGCGCTATCTTTTGATAACAAAATACAATGATGGAAACCTAATCTCTTTTCGGTGCTGATCGTTCTTGCGTCGAAGAGACAGCATTGTTTGCCGACAAAGTCCCCCAAATCACCACCCAACAAGTGTTGTCCGGGATAATATGTCCTAATAGCCTTTGTACTTTCTTCCCATTTCAGATATAAAACGGGAAAATACTCAAGAATGTTTTCCACTAAACCCAAGTCGTCGTGCGGCGCTTTCGTCTTCGTGGCCAAGTCAATCAGTATCCCGTTATAGGGTACCTTTTCCATTGAATAATAGAGTTCCTTAAAGGTTGTGACCACGTCACACTGGACATCAAGGGCTTTAATCGCTCTGGCATAGATATCTCGAATTTCTCCTACAGGCGAAACAAGCGCCAGTCTTATACTCATTGACCATAACCTCCTTTTGGGCATTTTGTAGAAATAAAGCCTAAATTCAACGGTAACAATATAGCGTTTAACACGCTATTTGTCTAGAACATATTCGATAACGATAATATTTCCTTGATAAATAATTTACGTCATTTTATACTGTGGATTACTTTTTCTATTATGGATTCAACTAAAAGGAAGATTCATGAAATTTAAATTAACCCACAAGTATTTTTTACTGATTGTCGTTACCCTCGTTTCTGTCTCCAGTCTATTCTTTACTATTCCCAAGATTTATGGACTTGAACATCGCGCTGAAAAACATCAGGAAAAAGAAGATGGGCCGTTTAAATTTCGTTTGCCGGGCATCGTTATGTCTTACGTAAACAGGCTTTATGTAGACCCGGACCGTATTAAACCGCTGGAAATGATTAAGGAGTCACTTAAATGGGAGGAAAGGGCCATCCCTGAAGTTCTCACGAACTTTATAGAGACCTCCAACACGTCAACGATTACCGTTGACGACGTGTCGAAGACGTTCGATCTGTCTAAAATTCGCCGCACGAAAGACATGGTAGAGATACTTCGCGACGCCCTTGAGTTTGTCAATTCCCAACGCCAAACAAAAGAAAACCTTACCGCCAGCGACCTTGAATATACGGCAATCAACGGGATGCTTACCCAGCTTGATCCGCATTCAATCATACTTCCACCCAAAGAGTTTACTGAATTTAAAATCGGCACTACGGGCAAATTTGGCGGCCTCGGCATGGTGGTAGGAGTAAGGCAGGGACAGCTAACGGTAATATCCCCGATTGACGGAACCCCGGCGTCGCGGGCCGGTATCAAGGCCGGGGACAAGATTATTGAGATCGACGAGGAATCCACCATCAATATGACCCTGACGGAATCGGTGAGCAAATTGCGCGGCGATCCGGGAACGGACGTTACCTTGCTGGTTCTAACGGAAAAAGCCGCTCAACCCAAGTCGTATTTGCTGAAAAGGGAGGTTATTGCTATTCCTACGGTGGAATCCTCCCCCCTTGACAATGGTCTTGGTTACTTAAAGATACGAAATTTCCAAGACGACACGGCACAGTCACTCGCCGCTCACCTAAAAAGCCTGAAAGCGGCAAACGGCAAGGTAAAGGGGTTGATTATCGATCTGAGAAACAACTCCGGTGGATTGTTGGACCAGGCGATTGAGGTGGCTGATACATTTCTTGAAAGCGGTCCTATTGTACATACCGTTGGGCCAGGCGGCCATCCACGCGAGGTGCAGGAAGCGAGAAAGCGCGATAACGACGAAATTAATTACCCCATTGTGGTGCTTATTGATGCCGGCAGCGCATCCGGGGCAGAAATAGTTGCGGGGGCGCTCAAGGAGAACAACCGCGCCCTGATTGTGGGAGACAGGAGCTTCGGCAAGGGTTCCGTGCAGCAACTGGTTGAGCTTATGGACGGCTCCGCGCTGAAATTAACCATTGCGAAATATCTCACGCCATTGCTTACCGACATTCAATCAGTGGGCATTACCGCCGATATCCAGCTTACCGCCGTTACCGTTTTAAAGGATAATATCAATCTATTCCGCGGCCACGTCGCCCTGCGTGAAGAAGACCTCAAGCAGCACCTGGACGAGCATCCCAAAGGCGAAAAACCCTTTGCAACTCTCAAGTATTTCCAGGAAACTAAGGAAAAAAACAAAACCGACGACCCGGAAGAAGAGGCCGGAGACCCCTACAAGTTACCCGATTTCAACAAGGACTTCCATGTCCTTTTCGCCAAGAAAATCCTTCTCGGGACGGCCGCGTGGCCGCGTGAGGCATTTATGCAAAACGCCCTGCCAATCGTAGAAGAAACCGCCCGCCAGGAAGAAGAGAAGGTTGCCCAGGAGCTTCAAAAGCTTGACATTGATTGGTCAAAAGGCACAAGCATGGAAAACGGAAAGCCTAATGTTGCGTTCTCTACAATGCCTGAAAACGGCAAGGTCAAGGCCGGAGAGAAGATTACCCTTACGGTAACAGCAACCAATTCGGGAGATTCCCCGCTCTTCCAATTGAGGGGCATCTCATCAAGCAAAAACAACCAGTTTGACAAACTGGAGTTCATTTTGGGGAAGATAGACAAAGGCGCCGTAAAGTCGTATTCAACAACCATAGAAATCCCTAAAAATGCGCTGGACAGGGAAGACGAGGTTGTTATAAAATTTGAAGAGTTAAACAAACAGACCCCTGAAGACGTCAAGTTTACCGTCAAAACAGAGGCGTTGCCGAGGCCTCTGTTTGCCTTTTCTTATCAAATACTCGATACCGTTAAAAATTCACCCGCCAATAATGATGACGGCCTGATCCAGGCGGGCGAGGACATTGAGTTGCTGGTGCTGGTAAAGAACATCGGCGACGGGGCATCTGAAAAAACGGTGGTTACCTTAAGAAATTTGAGCAACAAGGAAATCCTGATAAAGAATGGAAGGGTTGAGGTTGAGAATTTAAAACCCGGCGAGAAAAAAGAGGCAAAAATATCATTCTTTGTAAAAGATACCTTGGCGCCTGAGAATTTCACCGTTGACCTCATTGTATCCGACACCATCTTCGAGACACTGTTGACGCACAAGATTACCCTGCCCGTTGTTGCTGGGAAATTTAAGGTAACGCCCGCCAAGAGCTTTCTAACAGTAGAGAGAAACCACACGCCCCTTTATGGAGGCATGTCTTACGATTCTCCCGTGATTTCAATGATGAACGTGGACGTCGTCCTCGCGTCAGATGAGAAGAACAATGACTGGTTCCGGATACCGCTGCCGGGCGACCGGTATGGATGGCTTTCTGCAAAGGAAATTACCAAGCCGGGCAGTGCCGAAGGCAAACCAAGCGCTTTAGAACCATTTTTACAACAATTACCGCCAACCATCACTATGAAAGAACCGTTGCCAAGCATTTTTACCGTAAAAGACCGTCTATCCCTTTCCGCAGTTATCGGCGATGACATTTGCGTGAAACACGCATACATTTTCGTTAATAATGACAAGGTGTATTTCAAATCCAATAAGACGCCAAACCTGAAAGAGCGCTCACAGCTTGTGATTAACACGGATATCCCACTGAAAGAAGGCCCCAACGTCGTCATAATCGTAGCCCGCGACGACGATGACCTGACCACCAGCAAGTCTTTTGTAGCAACGCGCTCCGGTGAAGCGAAAAAGGTTCCGTAGCGCAGGCTTCCAGCCTGCTGGTTCGCCCGACAGTAGGGCGAACCTTTAGGTTTGCCCCCCCCGGCAACATCGTCGGGGTTTATTTTAACACACACGTTCTTACACCCAATCACACACTGGAGCAAGATACAAATTGGTGTAGGGACACGGAGCCCGTGTCCCTACGCGTGAATATAAACAGCCACCAAAGGCCTAATCCAAGCGGCATTCTCTCGTTCCCAAGCTCCGGGAGGAGCGGTATGTTAATAGAAAGCGCATCTACACCAAGGTCAAGCGCCAGAGGCGCGGCATATAAGGTGCATAAACAATATAACGCTCCTCCGGAGCTTTACGGTGTTTGGCGTTATAGCTATTAATATTCCACCCCTCCGGGGTTGTTTTTCAAAAAACCAGAGTGATACCAACCCCCAGTTACCTATTTTAAAAAGAATACTCGTCTTAAAAAAAGGCGATAGGACTGCATTCCAGCGTTTTTCAATCACATTATTAACCTAAGTTTTAACTAAATTCAACGACAGAGGTCACTATGTCAAACACAAGTAAACATCTGATAATAATCGGTGGGGTCGCGGCGGGTATGAAGGCGGCGGCAAAGGCCAGGCGTGAATCGCAATATGTGAAAATCACCGTATTCACCGATGAGGAACATATCTCATACGCAGGTTGTGGCATGCCCTACTTTATTGGCGACGTAATCAAAGAAAAAAAGAAGCTGATTATTCGCGAGCCAGCATATTTTAAGGCCATGCACAACATAGACGTCCTTACCTTGCACCGCGCAACCGCTATCAATGCAAGGCTTAAACAGGTGGTGGTTAAAAACCTGAAAACCGGGCAAGACCTCACGTTTTCTTACGATAAGCTGATTATTGCCACAGGCGCACTGCCGATTGTGCCGCCATTGCCGGGGATTTCTCTGGATAATATCTTTACCCTAAGGACCGTGGCAGACGCCGTGCAGATAAAGTCACTGGTGGACAGCGGCAAGGTCAAAAACGCCGTGGTAGCAGGCAGCGGGTTCATCGGTCTTGAAATGGCGGAGAATCTTTCACTGCGGGGCGTCAAGGTTGTTTTGGTCGAACTGTTAGGACAAATCCTCCCACCATTTGATGAAGATATGGCGCGCCTTGTTCAAAGCCACCTGACGGAAAAGGGCGTGGAGGTTATCACCTCCGATGGCGTAAAGGACTTTGAAGGAAACCGGGAAAATTACGTGACCGGGGTGAATACCGGCAAAAGACGATTACCGGCGGACATGGTTATTCTCTCCGTCGGCATAAGCCCCAACACCGGGATAGCCATTGACGCAGGCATAAAGGTGGGCGCTACGCGCGCAATAACGGTTAACGAACGGATGGAAACCAACGTCCCTGATATTTACGCCGTTGGCGACTGCGCCGAGAACACCCACCTGATAACGGGAAAACCGGCATGGGTAGCGCTCGGCTCTACCGCTGCAAAAATGGGACGTGTTGCCGCAATCAATGCCCTGGGTGGCAATGACACGTTCAATGGGGTGCTGGGAACGGTCATCATGAAGGTCTTTGGCCTGAACGTGGCAAAAACGGGGCTTTGTGAACGTGAGGCAATAAAGGCGGGGTACACGGTAGAATCCGCCATTATTCCGGCATCGGACAAGTCGCATTACTATCCCGGATGCAAGGACATTATCATCAAACTCGTTGCAGACGTGAATACGAAAAAACTCCTGGGCGCGCAAATCGTTGGAGAAGGTGTCATCGACAAGCGCATTGACGTCATTGCAACTGCGCTCTCCTTTGGAGCAACCGTGGATCAAATATCCAAGCTGGACCTCGCTTATGCGCCCCCATACGCCATGGCGATGGACGCCATTATTGTAGCCGCCAACGTCCTGAATAATAAATTGCTGGGACGCACCGAGGGAATCCTCCCTCAGAAGGTTATTGAGAGACGTAATAGAGGGGACAACTTTATCCTGCTGGACATCCGGACGGAAATGGAATTTAAGAGCGGCCATATCAAGGGCAGCCTGCACATACCGCTGGATGCGCTAGCCGCACGGGCGAACGAACTTGACCGCACCCGTGAGATAATCACTTACTGCCGTGCAGGCCTACGCGCATCTCACGCCTGTCGCATCCTGAAGAGTGCAGGATTTGAAAAGGTAAAGTATATGGACGGCAGCATTATGGCGTGGACGTATGGATTGGAAAAGTGACGCTTTAAACAAATGTAAGGAGATATACCGGTTATGGAAACCACGGAGCTTTTAGAAATAATTGGCCGCGGAGAAGACGAAGCCAATCAGTTCAAAGCGGATATCCACAACGTTGATTCGCTGGCCGCTGAAATGGTTGCCTTCAGTAATAGCGGCGGTGGCCGGATTTTTATCGGTGTTGCAGACGATGGGCGAATTGCCGGACTGGCACGAACAGATATGGGGCGGATCAATCAGCTTGTTTCCAATGCCGCTTCGCAGTCAGTTCGCCCGCCAATCAATCCCCGTACAGAAAACGTGGCATTCCCGGACGGGTTGATAACGATAGTTACCATTCCATCCGGTATCAGCAAGCCGTACATGGACAATAACGGCGCAATTTGGGTAAAAAGCGGTTCTGATAAACGCAAGGTGACGTCACGCGAAGAAATTCAGCGGATGTTCCAAAGCGCAAGTCTTGTTCATGGAGACGAAGTCCCCGCAAATGGCATGACCTTAAGCGATCTGGATATGGATTATTTCCAGAGATCTTTTGAAAAGCAATATGGAGAATGTCTTGATGAACAGGATTTGCCTTTGAACACCCTTCTTGACAACATGAATCTCATGAAAGATGGTGTTCTGAACGTTGCTGGCGCACTGCTGTTTGCGAAAAGGCAAGAAATTCTGGCGGCATCCAAGAACCAGGAGGAGCGGTGGCTCTGTCGTAAACACTCGCTATCTCGTCGTAATATTGTGCATTTGGGTGCATAGTTTTAACCTGACAAACGTTCGTAGAGGGTGGCAAATAAGTGGCCAAGAGTATCACCAATAACACGAGGCTTTGCAGAAGTGGAGATGAATCGTTTTGATGCTTTTACTATCTTGGAAAGCGAAGATAGTTCTTCTTGAAGAATTGAAGTGAAATCTTTCTTATATCTAGCAAAAAAACCAATCCAGAACTCCGCGTCAGCAGATGGGCTGAATGCAACGAGAAATGTTTCAGTGCGTTCCAAATGAATAACTGGTATGACAACTATTTCTTCTGTGCCATAGATTGTTCGCTCAGCAGTCACCAAGTCAGGAATCGATGCAGAATAAGGTAGTGTGCCGATATTAATTCGTAAAGGGGCATGGTTCAAAATGCTTCATGTGTTGCACTTTTTTCAAAGGGTAGATCCATTCCTATCAACTCGCTTGCCAGCGCAAGCGGTTCCGTTCCTATTTCCCGACTAACCTGTGACATTTTAGAGAGCAGTGGCTCGCGTCGGTGAGGGTCTATTAAATAGTGGCAACGTCCTTTGTAAACAAAGCCCATCCACAGATTGTTAAAGATATCAAGATCGGGGTGTATTTCTTTAATTCGCCCATAGAGTCTGACGGTGATAGTTTCATTTACGCCTCGGCTAATCGTATACAATCTAGAATAGGTCCATTCGTGAGTAATACTAATGACACACTCCGCAATGAGCTGTAGCAAATCGTAATTCGGTTTTACTCCGTCACTGCAAACAATTACAATGTGAGTATAGCCACCGTAGTTAGTCCGAAGTTTTCGTCTTACGTCTTTGACGTTAGTCCGTGTATTATACATTGGATATAGAGTGACAGTCAACTCCTCAGGACAACGAATGTTTGGTGCAAGTGAAAACTTGAAAAACTGTCCGCTGGATGTACGAAAGCTGTCTCCTGCATGATATGTTGCCCCAGGACAAATCGCCTCCAAATTCTCAATAAATGCGGTAATGATTCGATCAAGAATCTGCTCACGGATAGTAGGCAACAGCACAGTTAGAATCGCAACGTCACTGCCAAATGAGGCTTCAAGCCCTTGTCGAGCATTAAATCGAATTGCCTCCTTTAACAGTGTTGCATCATCCAATGCAGTCATTTGTTGAGCCATGTCGTAGTCTTAAACGAACTTTGTATTAGGTTACACGCTTATTGTACATCATTTTTAAGATATACACATTGCCTAACAGTAAGTATTTTATCCGTAGTTGTTCCGAATAATAATAGCTGACTGGTTTTGTCTGAATCTGAGAAAAAGAAAGAGACTTACTATTTTCTCTTCGCAATCTCAATTACGAACAAAATACAGTTGAACGAAGCCTCGGTTCCCAACGCTATGGGGGGGCAACCAAACGGCTTTTGTCAGATTTTGCCAGAAATACTGGTGGGTTCAAGTTTTCAGCTTGAACCCACCAGAGAGGCATACTGCCCCCCCCTTTGTATTGTAAACATACCGTTCTCTACGAAATAAATCAAGACAAAAATGCCTTACCGAAACGAGTATGAACAAGAAGGAGTATTGTTTCTCTCCACACCCTTAGCCCTTTGGCGTATCTATGATACCTTTAGCCCAGTTCACCACTTCCCTCGCCAAGTTGATCGCCCCTTGATATTCTTCCTCTGTGACCTCTTCTACTTCTCCGGGGTAACGAGAAGACACGGCATATTCTGTCAAACGTGACGCAATCACTACTTCCGGTGGAATGTCGATTTGTTCTGCCAGTAAGTCGAACAGAACACGTAGATTATGTGTCTTATGAAAATCCACTCCTTGTGCAAGAAGCACCGCCTTCACCGCTTTCTCGACCGCCTGTTGTGCGTGAAAACAGAGCATTTCCAACAACACATGCGAAGGTTTTGCACAGGCCAACTCCAGATCACTCAAGGCATAACGTAACCAATGAGTAGGACTTCCCGCGAAAGACTCATCAGGCAGCATATACCTCTTTCCCTTCCCGAAGTGCACTCCTGTAAATTAACCCAAGGTTCTCTTTGTGCTTTTCCAAATCGTTTGAAGTGGCAACGACCAGATCAAAAGGGATTTTGATACCCACTATGTGTTGGTACAAGAACTGAGCCGTTTTGCGTCGATGCACCCCTTCCGGCATTACCACAAGTAAATCAATATCACTATAAGAACCGGTATCATCTCGCGCCACGGAACCGAACAAAATAATACGGAGTGGATGTACCAATTCAACAATTCTTCCAACAATTTTATCTATTGCTTCTGTGTTGATTGATACAGAGGTAGAAGATTTAGATGCGTTTGCCATAAGTTTATTTCCTTTTTAGCCTTTAAGTTCCCTTGCTTTTTTAACTCTGCCACAGACTTTTACCAAGCTAAAACAGTACATCGCCCAACTTCTTTCGTAGTTTATATCTTTTAGAGAATATAATCAACACCATTTTCTTATCAAATAATTCGTTTATACTTCTACCAATATTTTGTTCCTAACGGAACGAGTGCCTCGTACTCCTCAAGCGCCGTATAGGCATAATATAGCCAAACAAGCCAGGTTTTCGATATTACAACCAGGAAGGCCAGCGCTACAAATGCCGCCCACCGGGGTCTTGGAGTTGCAACGGCACAACGGAACGGATGCGAATATCGCGTTGCGGGTAGGCGATCTCGATGTTGTTTTTCCTAAATGCATCGTCCACCGCAAAATTCAGTTCGCTCAGGGTAGGCGCGCGCTTTGTCGCGTCGTCCACCCAAAAATAGAGTTCGAAATCCAGTGAATTGTTACCAAACGCAGCAAATCTTACCACGGGTTCGCGGTCTACCCTGACGTTGGGATTCTGCTTTGCAACCACCAATAAGCAGTCCCTTACCTGCGCTGTATTAGAGCCATAGGCCACTCCCACCTTAACGCACCCCCTGACAACCGTCTTCGGATGGGTCAGGTTGGTTATTTTACTATCTACAAACTTTGAGTTGGGTACGATTACGGTGATTCCATCCGCGGTGGTTATCGTTGTGCTTCTCACGCTTAATTTATCAACGGTGCCCACAGAACCGTCGTCCAGCGTAATAACGTCGCCAACGCGCATAGGGCGCTCAAAGAGAAGGATAATGCCGCTCACAAAATTGTTGATGATGTTTTGCATTCCAAAACCGATACCGATACCGAAGGCCCCTGCAAAAAAGGTTAGGCTCTGTAACGGTATGCCCGCCATGTTCAGTCCGATGAGGACTGCTATGCCGACAACAAAGTACCGGGATAAGGTGGACAAGGCGTGTTTAATGCCGCGCTCTATCGGCAACTTAGAAAGTACCTTTTCTTCCAATAAGCTCTTGATGTGCCGCGCGGCAAAGAATGAAACAAATAAGACGATCAGGGCTATGATCATTTTCAGAGGAGTCGTATACCTTCCTTCTGAAAAAACAAACTTGTATTGCATCCCGCTACCGATTGCGCTAAAGAATCCGCCTATGTACCCGAACGCCGTTTGCACGGTATAGGGAGCGGCAGGAGAGACAATCGCGTTGCTGAAGGCGCTAACCCACACCCGGATGATGATGATTGCCGTGATGAGGGTGA
>JACVXV010000072.1 GCA_015661205.1 Candidatus Brocadiaceae bacterium | reverse complement strand
CCGACGGATAAAGATGCTGCGGGAACACGGCCTAATCCGCAAAGTTCCGCGAGCCAACCGCTATGTTTTGACGGAGAAAGGCCAGAAGTTCTCTTGTTCCCAAGCCCCAGCCTGAGAACACGCCTGTACCGGAAGCGCCAGCTTCCGTTGGCGGGTTCAGTGTTGCACATCAAACATGATTTTGATAATATATGGTGTTGTATTGTTGACAGGCTGTTTCCTTAAATCAATGAAGCAGCGGTAAGAAGTACGTTGTAGGCGGCCAGCATATCATTTCTATTTGCTGCGGGAAACCCACCCCTACACCACTCCCCGGAAGAGGAATTCTGAAGGTTGAATTTATTATACATCACCCATTTTTAGAGGACGTAATACTTTGGAAGACACAAACAAACCATTAACAACAACTCCCACCACGGAGGCGCTTAACCAGGACAAAAAACCGGCTCGTAAAAAGAACCGTAAAGACAGGGGCGGGTGGTTTAACTCCATCAGGGTGCGTTGGACGGTACAGATAGCTTTTTTCATTGTTGTGATCGTTATCGGATGGCAGTTTTACACCTTTGTGACCTATTGTGAGGCAGGGGGGAAGGGATTTTACCTTCCAAGACCGCCAGGCGTGGAATCATTCCTCCCGATCAGCGCCCTTATGGGTACGAAATATTTTTTCGGGACAGGCAATATCAATACCATTCATCCCGCGGGCTTTGTCATCTTCGGCACGTTACTCCTGACGGCGTTTTTTTTCAGGAGGGGTTTTTGCGGTTGGATTTGCCCTATCGGCGCCATTTCTGAGTTGGAGTGGCGGCTGGGCGATCTGTTCATGAAAAAATTCCCCAAACGGGTTTCCTACATCATACGAAACGTGCCTACCCGCATCACGGCGGGCTTCAGCTTGATTTTTACTCCCATCGTGGCCTTGCTTGTCGTGGGGACGATTGATATGAATTCGTTCCATTCGCGGGTGTTTATGCATTTGACCCCTGCATACGTCCTGGCGATGGCACTGCCATTCGCCGTCCCCCGTAAATATTGGCCGGACAAGCTTACGGACGTGATTGCCAGGGCATGGAAGTTTTCAATCCTCGCGTTTTTCATCCAGGTCACTATCATCAAGATGCCTATTGAGCAGTTGGAGCTAATCTATACCCGCGTGCCCTTCATCCGCGTGGCAGACGTCAAGATGTTACGGTTTTTCATAAACATGTCGGGGATGGCGCTGTGCGTTATCCTGGCGATGCTGATTATTTCTGTCGTTAATAAAAACTATTGGTGCCGCTTTTTTTGTCCGTACGGCGCATTGCTGGGCATTATAGCGTATGCAAGCCCGATGAGGATACGGCGCGACACGGGAAAATGCACCGATTGCGGGAAATGCACGAGGGCGTGCGCAATGGATATCGTTGTTGAAAAGAAGATAAACGTCCTGACCCACGAATGCGTGGCCTGCTACGACTGCGTCAATGCCTGCCCGGTAAATGGCGCCCTGGATATGAAGCTGGTTGGGAACAACAAAAAAATTCACTATGGACTTTACGCCGGTTTGCTTATTGGCCTTTACGTCGCCGTTACCAATCTGGCGCGTGCTACGGGACGCTGGTATACCCAAATATCCGACGCCGAATACATCCTGCGGATACCGGAGATCGACCAACCCAAATACCGGCACAAGGCGGGACAGTTTGAGACGGAGTAGTCATAGTTGCACTGGGACTTCTGTGATGTTTCCCTGTAGGGCGAAGAGCCTCTTCGCTCTACATAGTTCCGTTAGGAACAAAATATTGGTAGAAGAAAAACAGAGAAACACTTTCAGTTCCGTAGGAACGATATAATTGGTAAAACAATTGGGTTTTAAATATATCGAGCCTACGGCATTTTTGTTTGTATACCCTTAATTTCTACCGATATTTTGTCCCTACGGTACATATAATGAGCCTTTATTTTACACCTACTATTTGAAAGCGCCGAACATGTTAACCATCCTTGCAATAGGTCCCCATCCTGATGACGTAGAAGGCGGTATGGGCGGGAGTATTTTGAAATTTGTGGGGCTTGGATACAACGTCCACGTCCTTGATATGACCAACGGCGAACCCACGCCGCACGGCAGCCCGGAAACACGGCAGAAGGAGTGGGAACAATCGTCTGCATTGCTGGGCGTGAAGAGCAGAACGGTACTCGACCTGCCAAACCGCTATCTCATGGACAGCATCGAAGCCCGTAAAAAGGTCGCCGCCGTGATCCGAAAGATACAGCCGCAAATCCTCTTCCTGCCCTACTGGATTGACGCGCACCCGGATCATATCCAGACCACACAGATCGGTGAGGCCGCCCGGTTCTATGCGAAACTGACGAAGTCGGATATTCCCGGTGAACCCTGCTATCCGGCGCACATCTACTATTACCTCTGTTCACATCTTCGTGTTCACGCCACACCCTCGTTTGTTTTGGATATCAGCAATGAATTTGAGAAAAAGCTTCAGATAGCACGAGGTTATCAGTCACAGTTCGCATACGATGAGGCGCGGTGGAAGTATATTAGCAGCTCCCTTACCGTGCAGAATCAGTATTACGGCAACCTGATACGGGTCGGTTACGGCGAGCCTTTTATGAGCCGTGAGCAGGTGGGATTGAAGGATATACGGGACATTATATAACCCAAACGAGTCGGAAGCGGTCTACAAGCAAAAATAGCCCGGTATGCCATTTCTGACATGCCGGGCTACCTATCTGACTTCCTTATCACGTATATTTCCCTTTTTTTTCACTGGGTTAAGGAAGTATTATATTATCAGTAGCATTTCAAAGACTACGACGCGCTTTATATATTTTTAATTATTGTTGGACGGGTCTTATTTTAATGTTACTGATAATTTAAAGAACCTGAGGAGAGGAAACCAAGAGCATTCAAAACAGATACATACTTCTACTTTTCTACTTTCACTTTATACCTTGAGGAACATTTAACCTCATCAACTCTCTCTTAGTTCCTCTCCAGCATTATTATACCACATTTTTTGATATTTGCCACGTTTCTAGGGCTATTTTACCAAATAATGCCATTTTTTTTAGGGCTGGTTTAAGGTCTGTTCATGGTGTATAAACCCCGGCTCCTGAGATGCGGTATGTTAAACACAGAAACAGGACGTTGTTTCGATGGCGCTTTTCTGACGGTTCAGTTTCATTGCTACTTTCTGTGATTTAAGCAGTTAATCGTGTGAGGTAAAAATGGTGTTGATACCGCTATTGGCGAGATATATAATTTAGTCTTTACATTCCAAACCCTTGCGATTGGAGATAACCCATGATTCCGTACGATACAAAAGACATTCGGACTATAGTGTTTCTGGGACACAGCGCTTCAGGAAAGACTTCGTTGTTAGAATCAATGCTTTTTAAGGCCGGCGCTACAAAACGGCTTGGTAGTGTCGAAGAGGGGACTTCTGTGGCTGATTACGACGTTGATGCAAGGGAAAAGAAACACACCATCGATTCTTCCATTGTCCACTGCAATTGGAAGGGACGCGAAATCACCTTGATAGATACACCCGGCTATGCCGATTTTGTCCGGGACGCCATCACCGCTATCGCCGTCGCTGAAACCGCGCTTATCATGATGTCCGCCACGGACGGCATCCAGGTAAATACCCGGAAGACGTGGGACATGGCCGGCAAGAAAGGGCTGGGAAGGTTCATCGTCGTTACGAAGATGGACGGGGAGAACGTCGATTACCCTGCGTTGCTAAACGACATAAAAAACTCCTTTGGCTCCCTTTGTGTGCCGCTCGTTATGCCCGTTGGGACGGGACATGATTTCCGAGGCGTAGTCAACTTGCTTGCGTTGCCGGGCGCGCTGCCTGATGGGGTTATCGGCGACGCGCAATCTGCGCGCAACATCCTAATCGAGGCGGTCGTTGCCGCCGACGACGCGTTAATGGGAAGATACCTCGAAGGGAAGGAGATTGACCCTGCGGCCTTACAGGCCTGTTTTGTAAAGGCCGTTGCGGACGGGCAAGTGGCGCCCGTCCTTTGTTGCTCCAATAAAATGGGGCTGGGGATTGACGCGGTGTTGGATGCAATTGCGGATTTCTCCCCTTCGCCGCTCGAAGGCGTCAAACGAACGGCGACCGACCTTCAACAGAACCTGGAAGTCGTCGTGGATGCCTCGAAGGACGCACCTTTTAGCGGTTACGTGTTCAAATCCGTGATCGATCCATTTGTCGGGAAATTGAGCTATTTCCGGGTGGTTTCCGGCACGCTGGACGGCGAATTATCCTTTTATAACGCAACAAACGGAAAGACGAACAAGGCCGGACATATCTACCGTGTCTTCGGAAAGGAACAACAGCCGGTTTCTAAGGCCATACCCGGCGACATTATCGCCGTATCTAAGGTGGAAGATATTCATATTTCCGACACCCTCTGTAATCTAAAGCATCCTCTAAAATTCCCGGAGATTGCCTTTCCCACGCCCATGTCTTCGCTGGCTGTAGTTCCCAAGAGCAAAGGGGCGGAAAAGAAGATCAGCGAGTGTCTTCACAAGCTTACCGAAGAGGATAAAACGTTCCGGGTTTCCCATGACGCCCTGACCCACGAAGTCGTCATCACCGGGATGAGCAACCTGCATTTACAGATGATCGTAAGCCGGTTGAAGCGGCGATTCGGGATTGAGGTAGAGGCGCACACGCCGAAGATTCCCTACAAGGAATCCATTACGGCCCATGCACAGGCGCAATATAAGCACAAAAAACAATCGGGCGGACATGGCCAATATGGCGAGGTTCATATCAAGATCGAGCCGTTGCCAAGGGGCGCCGGGTTTGAGTTTGTGGATGAGGTTGTGGGCGGCGCCATACCGCGCCAGTACATCCCGGCGGTTGAAAAGGGTATTCGGGAAACACTCGAGAAAGGGATTTTAATCGGGCATCCCATCGTAGACGTGCGGGTGCGGTTGTTCCACGGCTCTTACCATGACGTAGATTCTTCCGAGGCCGCTTTTAAAATAGCGGCGGCACATGCATTCCAGGAGGCCTTCCATCACGCCAAACCGGCGCTTCTTGAGCCGGTTATGAACATGGAGGTTACGATACCCGCAAAATTCCTGGGAGAGATTACCGGCAATCTTTCCAGCCATCGCGGCCATATCAAGGGGATGGATGTCCTGGGTGATTTGCAGATGGTGCGGGCGTCCATTCCCATGTCATCCATAGCCAACTATGAAACGGAATTGAAGTCCATGACCGGCGGGCAAGGGTCGTTTACCATGGAGTTCTCGCACTATGAGGCAGCGCCGGCGCATCTGATGCAGTCCATCATTGCGCAGTCACAGGCTGCCCATGCTGCTCACGGGAAAAAGGAATAGGTGTGAAAACAGGGATTGCACACTTGCCGTTCCAACGGAGCTAGGGTTTTGTATATCACGTTTTTCTATAAACATTTCACCCCTACGGGGTCTTTTTTCAAAAACTAAATGGTTACCCCAAATCTAATAGACCTAGGGTTTCGTCCGTTTGGCTTTGGGCGCCGGTTGAGCAAATGCTTTTATGTATTCACGGAGAATATCGGTCTCGGTAATAATTCCAACCAATTTACGCTTATTTTCAACGGGGAGGGCGCCTATTTTGTTCCTGAGCATGAGCTTTGCTGCTTGGGATGCCGTGTGTTCCGGCTTAATACGTGGGACACGTTTGCGAACAAAAGTATCGACATGCCTGCCTTTTAGCTGTTTGTACCATCCGCTATGTTCTATTAACTGCGTTTCATTCTGAATCGGCCCCAACATCCGCTTAATATCGAAGTCGGAAATCATGCCGACAATCCTTTTCCCTTTTTCAACAATGGGAAGATAACGAATGGAATTGGCGTGAAACAGGAAAAACGCAAGCGATAAAGTATCCGTGGGAGAAACGGTGATTACTTCGGTAGTCATCAAATCCTGTACGAGTGCTTCCTTACGCTTCATATTTCCTCCCACTAGTGTCCAATCATAAGTTGAATAAGGGTAATTGCTTTTTCCTTAATAGTGATAGTAAAACAAAAACGAAGAAGATTGCAAGCTTTTTTTAATTTAAAACTACAGACCCCCTCAACCATCTCCCCAATCCAGTGAAACCCGTTTTAACAACAACGAATTCGTCACTACCGACACGGAAGAAAAGGCCATAGCCAATCCCGCGTATTCGGGTTTCAGGGTGATGCCGAAGAACGGATAGAGAACGCCTGCCGCAATGGGGATGCCCACTACGTTGTAAAAAAACGCCCAAAACAGGTTTTGCTTCACCTTCGAGAGGGTGCGGATGCCCAGCCGGACGGCTTTTACGACGTCATCCAGGTTGTTTCTCATGAGAACGATGTCGCCGGTTTCTTTGGCAACGTCGGCGCCTGCCCCAATTGCTATGCCCACGTCGGCCTGCGCGAGCGCCGGGGCGTCGTTGATGCCGTCACCGATCATGCCTACCTTCAGGGATTGTTTCTGGAAATTTTTGACAATCTCCATCTTCTGCGCGGGCAAGACCTTTGCGTGATACTCTTCGATGCCTACCTCGGCCGCAACGGACCTTGCCGTCTGCTCACTGTCACCGGTAATCATAACGACCCGTTTACCCATGTGTTTCAGTTGCAAAACAACGCTGCGTGCCTGCGGTTTAACCTTGTCCATAAGACCCAGGACGCCATTGCACGCGCCGTCGTAGGCCACATACAGCACCGTCCGTCCCGCGATTTCAAGTTTGCGGGCATTGGTTCGCGCATCGTCCACGGCAATTCCGTGGGACGTTAGAAGCCCTTCGTTACCGATTAATAATTCCTTTCCTTTATAGCGACATGTAATGCCGCTGCCTGCCTTTTCGTGAAAGTCTTCTACAGTGTCCCATGCAATACCCTCACTTTTGGCTGTAAGCGCCACCGACTGGGCAAGCGGGTGGTTGGAAGAGGCGCAACCCGCCGCAGCCAGGGTGAGCAGTTCTGATTCGTTCGTGTTGTGCAAACAAATGCGGTCAGTCACCACGGGACGCCCCTCCGTGATGGTGCCCGTCTTGTCCATGATAAAGACATGGATGCCTGCGATTTTTTCCAGGATGCCGGCGCGTTTGATGAGAATGGAGTTCTCCAGCCCCACGCCGCTTCCGACCGTAAGCGCCGTGGGGGTTGCAAGACCCATCGCGCATGGACACGCGATGACCAGCACAGCAACGGCCATCTTCAGCGCCCACACGAAGGGCGGTTCTCCGGCAAGCCCGTAGAATACGAAATACCAGCAGACAAAGGTCACGATAGAAATCCCAACCACGATGGGTACAAACACGTTCGATACTCTATCTGCAAAACGCTGGATAGGGGCTTTGTCCATCAGGGACTCTTCAACCAGGTTGATGATTTGCGATAGGACGGTATCTTCGCCAACCTTTGTTGTTTGAATTGTTAAGACGCCCGTTTTGTTTATGGTGGCGCCCACGACACCGTCGCCCTTCTGTTTTACCACAGGCACGGCCTCGCCCGTCACGAGGGACTCGTCCACCGACGACGCACCTTCTACAACAACCCCGTCCGCCGGGATGGCCTCTCCGGCACGGACGATTACAACGTCGCCAACGCCGAGGGAGGATGCGTTTACCAGCGACTCTTTTCCGTCTGCTGTCAGTACCCGCGCCTTGTCGGCTTGTAGTTTTATTAATTTTTGCAGCGCCTGGCTTGCCCTTCCTTTTGCCCGTTCTTCAAGGCTTTTCCCGACCCTGATAAAGGCAATCAACATTACGGAGGTTTCAAAGAAGGCATGGTGCGAGCCGCCAAAAACATGGAAAAGCGCCAGGACGCTATAAATGTATGAGGAAAGTATGCCGATGGAAACCAGCACGTCCATGTTGGCGGAAAGGTTTTTGATGGATGTATAGGCGCCGACAAGGAAATCACGTCCCGGCCCCAAAATTATAGCGGTGGCAATGGCCATCAGGATGTAAGGCTGGTAGGTATGCAACGTATCGGGCAAGGACAGGTGCATCATTGCCATCATTACCATAGACGCCACAATGCTTAAAACGAGCCACCCTATCTGATAGGAGGTTTGCGTGGTTTGATTCAGTTGAAGCCGTTCGCGGGCTGAAAAGCCGGCGTCTTTGAGGTGCTTAAAGATGCGTCTCTTATTGAGGCTGTGATCGTCGAAGGTGATGATACCCGTTGAGCGTGAGAAGTTAATCAGAACGGACTTGATTCCTTTTAACTCCTTTAATCTTCTTTCAATAGTTACAGCGCAATTAGCGCAGTGCATGCCCGTAATATCAATTTTTATGGTTTGGTCAGCCATTTTTTTGGGGAAATGGAAAAGCTTGGAATCACAGATTTTACAGATTTTTAGCAACAGTTCGCATGGTACCGGTAATGGCAGGAAGCCTATCGTATCCCAAGCTTTATTGAATACCGGTAGATCCGTTGTGGTTTTAATCTGTGCAATCTGTGAAATCTGTGGTTCCTATAGTTTTTCCTATGAATAACGTTTTTATTGAATATTACGGGAACCATTATCCGGCATCTCTCCGCACATCAATCTGATGTGGTTTGTGACACTCGAAACCCTTCATCCGGCGGTGTTGCCAAAAGTTTTTTTTTCTTGTAAATCAACATGATGTTGCGTGCGTAGATAAACAGGCCTGAACATTGCCCCACAATAAATACGGGGTCACGACGGTAAATTGCGTAAACCATCAATATCATGCTGCCTGCCATGCTCAGGTACCAGAATATTTCCGGGATGACGCTTTCGCCGCGCTTCTCGGAAACAATCCATTGGACAAAGAACCTGGAACCGAATAAGAATTGTCCTACAAAACCAATGACAATCCAGAAATTAATCTGTGTCATAATGTTAATCATTTTTTACCTCATAATTAAGTTTGCGTTCTTTCATCCATCTCACAACGAGGAGGTCTCTGAATGCCCTGAATGCCCTATTGAATACTCCATACTTGGATTTCCCGAACCGGCGAGGACGGTGGTTTACCACAACCTCGGCAACGGTGAACCCCTCCATTTTAAAGAGCGTCGGCAAAAAACGGTGCATACCGTTAAATAGTTTGATTTTATCAAGGCATTCCTTTCGGTACGCCTTGAGAGAACACCCCGTGTCTTTGATCTCCTCCTGCGAAAGCTTGTTCCTTATGGCATTTGCCACCTTTGAGGAAATGCGTTTAAGCCAAGGGTCGTTTCTCTTTTGCCGCCATCCGCATACCATGTCATACGTTTTTAGTTTTTCCAGCAATTTAGGAATGTCTGCCGGGTCATTCTGCAAATCGGCATCCATGGAGACCACATAGCTTCCTTTGGCATGTTTGAAGCCGGCATCCATGGCCGCCGTTTGTCCCGCATTTTTCTTAAAGTGAATGGAGCGGAAGTTATTATGTGCGGCGCACCATTCCTTCGTCTTTTCAGCGCTGCCGTCGATGCTTCCATCATCTACAAACACAACTTCGTATTCGTAGGATGCGTCTTTCATGGCATTGATAATGGCGTTTCCCAGTAGCTCGATATTATCGACTTCGTTATACAGTGGGACAACAATTGAAATGGTAGGCTGTTTCATTGACTTAGCAACTTATCGTTTTGTAATATATGGTGATTAATCTGTATTTGTAATAAAATGAAACAAAATTATATATCATAATGGAAGGATTATCAAAAGAAATAAAACCTATTACGGCCTGTTGATGTTAAGCCGGTGGTCTCCCCCTCCCCCCTGTGAAATGGCATACCCTTCCCATCTGGCGTTGAAAATACGACGCACACTATCACAGCGCATTATAAAAAACAGTTCCTTTTGAAATAACTTGAATTTGCCTAACGCCACTGCTAAAATTGCACGTTGGGCGAACAGGACTGATAGTTGGATGACCACGATTATCATGCCGTTTTCTTGCGCCAACCCACCGTATTTCATTTTTTTGACAGGTTTTGAAGGGAGAGCCGTGAATGGTAGGCGTGCAAGTGGTTATACATCACTTGAAAAGAAATACTTTGCAGAAAATGTCGGTTGTCGGGGTTTTTTTTGTTATGTTTCTCGCATGGGGTTGTGCCTCTCAGCCCAAAAGAACAGCGGAACCAGAGCCACTTGTGAACGAAGCGAACCTCACCGAAGCCGCCGAATCTGACGTAAGCGCTTCAGAGGTGGCGCCCGCTACCCAAAAGGCGAAAACGAAGTCCACGAAGTCAGTGAAGCCGGCGACTCCAACGAAGTCTGCAACGTCAGCGAAGTCTACGGATTCCGCTAAGGGTGGAAAAATTGTACACACGGTTAAAAAGGGTGAAACCCTCAAGCGTATTGCAAAAAATTATGGCGTATCGGCCAAGTCAATTCGTAAGGCTAATCACATAAAAGGCAAGAAAGAACTGGAAGTGGGACAAAAAATTGTTATTCCTTCTTCCGGAAAGGTTGCGTCATCATCCGAATCACCTTCCAGCAAGGCGGCATCTGGTGGCAAGCAGGGCGCACCCCCCCGCGGTTTTGTGTGGCCTGTCAAGGGGAAGGTGGTATCGCCGTTTGGCGAGAAAAGGAATGGCATTAAAAACATTGGCATTGGTATATTACCGCAATCAGGCCAAAAAGTGGTTGCCTCAAAAAGTGGGGTCGTAGAGGTTGTATCGGCTACAGGACGCGGGAAATGTACCATTATCGTAAAACACAAAGAAGGATACCGCACCTTCTATGAAGGATGTAGTAATCCCGTTGTAGGTGAAAAAGCCAAGATAGAGCAGGGACAACCGATAGCGAGTCTCGGTGGGGATGGCGCAGGCCAACCGCAAGAACTTATTTTTAAGATTTATGTGAAGGATAAACCGGTTAACCCCGCTTCGTGCCTACCGTAGTTTTTGTACCTTGAAATGTGCCGCCTTTGAAAGGTGGCTTTATGTAATTAAATTATTGACGGTTTTATAATTATGCCCATTTACGAATTTCTCTGTGATAAGTGCAACACAAAGTTTGACGAGTATTTCAAAAGCTCTGCTGAAAAGAAGAAATTGTCTTGTCCATCCTGCAATGGCCGCCGCGTGCATAAAATATTCTCCCTGTTTGGGACGTCTACGGGGGGTGGCGGCGGCAGCCCATCTGGTGGCAGTTCAGGCTACTGCGGCAGTTGCACTGCTTCTACCTGTACCGGGTGCAGTTAATTCGGTTGTATCGCCCTTCCGGGGCTAAAAAGGAGTCATTGGATTATGGAGAATCTCTGGGCGCCGTGGCGTATTGCATACATTCAGGAACATCCGAAAGAAGAAGGCTGCTTTCTCTGCAATGCTATTCTGGATAACCACGATGAGAAACACCAAGTTGTCCACCGGGGAAAGGAATGTTTCTGCATCCTTAACAAATACCCTTACAACAGCGGGCATCTTATGGTAGCGCCAAACAAACACAAGGCCGATATCTCCGATCTCCTTGATGAAGAAATGGCGGAGATGATGAAGATGACAAAGAATATGAAGCAACTGCTTACCACCATAATGAAACCGGAAGGCTTCAATATCGGGATTAACCTGGGGAAATCGGCAGGGGCAGGGCTTATCGGCCACGTCCATATCCATATCGTTCCCCGGTGGAATGGCGATACCAATTTTATGCCGGTCATTGCCGATGTGAAGGTTATACCACAGTCACTCCAGGAACTCTGTAAAGAGCTAAAGAAACACCTGTAACAACCCCCCTTTATTCCAGTTCAAATGAAGTCAGGGGGGGGTCCGATGTTATCAAAAAGTGGCAGAGCGGTTATTGTCCTCGTATTACCGTCACGGTACTTGCCTGCGGCCCCTTTTCTCCCATTTCTTCAACAAAGCGTACTTCCATGCCCTTGTTGAGATGTTTAAAGCCGTGGTTTAGCACGCTATTTTCGTGGAAGTATATCTCTCTTCCGTCAAAGGTGGTGAGAAAACCGTAACCCTTGTCAGTGAATAGGGCGCTTATTTGCGCGTGCGGCACCTCCTCGTGATGTTTTACGTCCTTACGATGCCGCTGGGTATAGTTTTCCAACTGACGATAAGCCGCATCGAAGGCGTCCCGTATTGCTAAATAGAGGTCTGTGTTGGGTTCTCGCTTTACCACCAATTCGGTGCCGGGAACTTTTATGTCCACGTTAACGTTGTACAGCGACCTTTTGGGGATGGCTTCTACAACGACCCGGCAACTGGTGATTGTGGTGCAGTATTTATCCAGCTTATCAACCTTTTCCTGAATGTTTGCTTTGATCGCGTCGGTAAGGTCCAAATTGCGAGAAGTAATTTGCAACGGAAGTATCATCTGACTATTTCCTCCTAGAACAATGAATAGAATACTACGATAATACGATGCCCTAATTAAGCGTTTCCGGCGATGTTTATGGCCTTAAAATAAAATGGGGGCACCTTTGTAGAACCATGCCATTCTGCCCTGTCGCCGATTGCTATAATATTATTAAAAATCTCAAAGACGTTGCCGGCGCACATGCAGTCCTTTACCCTGCCGACAACCTTGCCGTTCTCGATTAAATAACCAAGATCAATGTTAACGGAAAATTCACCGGCGAGGACGTTGCTCTGCCCGCCGCCCAGTACCTGATCCAATAGTACGCCGTATTTGACGTCCTTAATCATGGCTTCCAGCGACATAGCGCCGGTTTCGACAAGGATGTTTGAATTCCCCGGCGAAGGCTGTGAAGAAAACCCTCTGTTGCCGTTGCCGGTGGATTTTGCCTTCATGATGCCGGCCGTCTGCAAGTCGAAGATGTAATTCTTTAAAACGCCCCTTTCAAATAAGGGGGTGCGCTGCGACGGTGTGCCTTCCCCGTCGCACGGGTAGCTCGAATCGCCCATATCAATCGTGGCGTCGTCATAGATGCTGACTCTTTCGTCAATAATTTTTTCGTCCAGCCTGTTGGTGAGCGGTGAGGCGCCTTTTTGCACCAGTTTACCGCTGCAGCCGATTTCAAAGGTGGAGAGCAGGTTTCCCATCGCCTTTGCGGTAACCACTACGGGATAGTTCCCCGTCTTTATCTTCAGTTCTCTTTCCGCAAGCTTTAAACTCTCCAAGGCCTTATTCACGTGTTTGTCCAGGTCCGTTACGAGGGATTTCGACCCTTCTCCTTCTCCGATAGAAAGGAAGCTGTTTTCTTTAATCAGCAGTATTTCTATTCCAATGCCGAATGAGGTAGAGGAAAAGGATACGTCCAGCCCGGCGGAATTCATGAGGCGTCTCTTCCCCTGTCCCTTCCCGAAGCCCACACTACAATCGTAGCCGGGGTTTGCCGACAGCGCCTTTTCAATGGCAGCCTTTCCGATATCCACGCACTGCTGGATGGGGTAGTCAACAACCTTCTGATCAAAGGTTGCGATTTTGGGGAAGTTGTTGTTTGCAGGGAATTGAAAGGCGGCGCTTTGTCCGAACTTTGCGCTCTCAATGGCATTGGCAACCAATTTCTCCGGTTTCCTTAAATCCGTGGTGCTGGAAAAGCCGATGCGCCCTTCTTTTATTATACGAAGGCCTGCCCCGCAAAAGGATTTTGTGGTTACGTATTTTAATTTATTGTTTTCGAAACTTACCGACCTCGATTCGCCTTCTTCATAAATGACTTCGGCGCCCGATGCCTGTTTTTGGGCGAGTTCGAGTATCTGCTCTTCGACTCTGGTCATGATTCTTTCCTCGGTTTTCGACAATTTTCGACGTTAACTTCATTTCAATGGTTACTCATTATAACGTGACATTCATCAATTGACAATTCCTTTCTTGGCTTTCCGCAGGTTCATTGAAAATTTCTTGGTTCAGGATCCCTTGTTTCTGTTGCATCCTACATGCGCCCGCCGGTTGGGGGAAGGGTATAGGTGTTACGTTAAGAAATATACAATTACCCTGAACCCCTTGTTAAACAAGGGGTTTGGCGGTTTTTCCTGGTGTTGCGGGGAAGAACAATTTGAGTGTTTTGTTATTTGTGTCGTACTCTCGTCGTACCTTAAAAGTTTTTTGAGGTATTAAGCCCCGAAGGGGAGACAGGGTATTTTCCCCGGATATTAAATCGT
Organism: Candidatus Brocadiaceae bacterium; assembly: GCA_015661205.1. Lineage (GTDB taxonomy): Bacteria > Planctomycetota > Brocadiia > Brocadiales > Brocadiaceae > JACVXV01. The sequence continues at coordinate 1,029 of JACVXV010000072.1, read as the reverse complement.
TGTCGCCACATCGTTGTGTCCGGGGAGCTCCTGAATGGTGCGGATGTCGTAGTTTGCCTGCAACAGGTGGGTGGCAAAGGAGTGGCGGAAGGTGTGACAGGTGACCCGCTTCGTGAGTTTTGCCAAGCGGACGGCTTCGTAAAGTGCTTCCTGGATATTTTTCTCATGCAGGTGATATCGCCTGCGCTCCTTAGTAACCGCTGTGACAGTCAATGACGACTGCGGGAAAAACCACTGCCAGATAAGCTCCTTCGCGGCCCTCGGATATTTCTTTTCAAGATGTTCCTATATAAAAACAATAAAGCATTGAACGCCTGGTTCTGGGTTGATGCGGCAACCTTGCAGTTCACTGCAAGATAGGTGAGATATGCCTTCACGTCAGCCGATGCTAATGATTCGGTAGGCTTATTTTTCAGGTAGCTCTGAAACTTGCGACTCCAGTCCGCATAAGCCTTGAGCGTTTTCCGGGAGTAATGTCTCGTCTTGATCTCCGCGGCAAGGTCATCTATTATCTTATCCCAGTCAGGCGATCCTGACTTTTCCAGGCATCGCCATTCATTGAAACGCCTTCCGCTCCTTTGTACTGTCCCTTCCTCTTTTGCCGCCGAGGAAAAATCCCTTTCTTTTGCCCCATCCCTTACAGGAAACTTCACCTCCTTCAAGGGGGAGGAACTTATAATTTTCCTCCCTTTCAAGTGGAGGGTCAGGGTGGGAATGGGTGTAGCATGGCAATGTGGCAAAGTAGATTTAGGCTGCGATTCAAAGAAGAGTGACAACGCATGCGCAGCTTGATTCTGTTGTTCAGAGGTTTGCCCCTTTTCCTGCAACTTTTGGACAAACATGCGCACATGCTCCGATCTGGCATCAGGAAGGGGATATCTGCTGCGGAAGTCAATGTAATACCGCAGCCACTTCCTGTAATCGGCGTGACTAGTACTAGAACAAATTGATTACGAAACATAATGACAAGATAGCTTGTGATCGGCATCTTGCCGTGTGAATTTCCAGTCTATTGTTGATCGGGCTTGA
>JACVXV010000071.1 GCA_015661205.1 Candidatus Brocadiaceae bacterium | reverse complement strand
ATCTTTTGGTCACGGCATCGTGATATTACACTGTCTCATCGTTTTTACTGAACGATGTCGTGACCATAATTTTTGTGAACGATGTCCTGAACGTTGTCAGCTATTTAGATAAATCTCTCGGTGAAGAAATGATTCAAAAATACGCGGGACAAAGCGAATCATTTGACAGACAAATTGAGCTTTTGAGAAAAGGGATGTATGACAGCGACTACAAGATCACTTGGTGGGGCCGATTGAAAGATAAAATAGTTTTTTTGTTGGACAAATATAATATCTTGCATTTATAGGTTGTTTTTAATCATAATAAACGAATTATTCAGGCAAGTTGGCGACTATAGAGACATTGACATGCAAATAAATATAAACGTAAAACTATTTTTTAATGAAGAACAAGAAGATTGGGCGAAATTGACGCCTGAACAGAGATACCTTGAAAGCGCTAAACTTTGGCCGATATATTTAGAATTTGGAGGGAGTTTTGATCCAGAACCCGATTCACAAAGCCCTTTTGACTTTCCAGAATTGCGACGTTCGATACCTGCTCATGGGAGGTCAGGCGTGCATTTTATACGGCGGAGCTGAGTTCAGTCGTGATATAGATTTTTCTATTGGAATTGATACAAAAAATATTTTAGCTGTAAAAAAGGCGCTGAAATGCCTGAAAGCTGAAACTATATTTGTGCCGCCACTGGGTAAGCAAGTACTCAGACGAGGCCATGCTTGCCATTTCCGTTTCTGGCGCTTGTGGCCTTCCTGTATTCAAACAAACCGGATGAAAAGCTTCAACTGCTTAGCGAACTTCAGGGCTGGATTCTTGAAAGTGGGGAAGAAGCATCAAAAATAGTGTAAAATTGTTCATTTGACCCAGTCTGCTTGCTCAACCCAACTTTGCAATGTTATTGCCCATTCCTTCGGCAAATCATTCATAACTTCTCCGGCCATTGCATTGCTCCATGCAGCACACGCAAAATTTCTACCACATTGTTTTTTACACGGTAGGGGATGATGTAGGGAAGACCTGAAACAACAAGCTCACGTGTTCCTTCTACCCGTCCAGGTCTTCCTATGGACTGATATTCTTTAAGACTGTCGATACTATGCTTAATACGTACTGCAATATCCCTGGCTGCGTTTGGGTTATCATTTGCAATGTAATCCGATATCTCTATCAGATCGTCAACCGCGTCACTCAACCATCGTATTTTCATTTTGGGGGTTTCTTTGCATTTTTTGTGCCCCATGAGTCAAGCCACGCTGCAACATCTTCGTGGTCAATGAATTTTGCATCGGGCAGGTCTGCCTTCTTAACAGCTTTTATTATCTCCTGTATCTGCCATTCGTTAGCCTCAATAAATTCATTGATTGCGGTGGACACAAGATAGGACTTGGACCTTGCCGTAGCGGAGGCAAGACGTTCCAGTTTTTGCTTTGTCTTGTCATCTATCCTTATGGTTAATGTAGTGTTCATTTCAACGCCTCCTTTTAACACATGATAACACTTTGTGTTACATTGTGCAACGTTTTAATCCTTCCCCATTTGAGCTAAGCAATACAGGATGACACTAATACACCCTCTACGCAGTCACAACGTGTATTGGGCAACCTCCTTAATTGCGAAAGACGCCCTCAACAACCAAACCACGATGGTTTACGATACCCTCGGCAGAAAAACTTCCATGACAGAGCCTAATATGGGTGCATGGACATACTCGTATTGGGCTAATGGGAACCTCAAACAACAGAAAGAAATCGTTATGTAAGTATTTCGCTACTTTCTCGATATAATCGATTCTGCAAAAAGGATGCAGAGGGTGAAGAAGAGGATGGGTCCCCATAGTGTCATTTTGGCCTCGCCCATGAGCGCATCGCCGCCCGTGCTTATGGGTGCGGAGGTGATGGTGAGGTTTGTGCCGGCTAAGAGGGCGGTGACGTTGTTTTGCTCCATTTTGTCGAGGTTCGACTCCTTCGTGTCGAGGTTTACCGCAAATCTTTGGGGTAGTTTTTGGTGCGCCTCCCCGTTTACGGTAACGGTATAGATGCCCGGCAAGCTGGTCTCGTTATATGAAAAGACCTTTTCGTTGTTTACGCTCTGTGGTTGCAACAGGGTTTTTTCGCCTTCAGGGTTCATTATTTCCAAGGTATTAACGTCGTAAGGCGACGGTAATTGCCAGGCGTCCGCAACCTCTATCCCGTGCTGCATCTCCTCTCCCACGTTGCCCGCAAGGTATCTGCACAACTGTTGTATCAGGGGTAGGAAGAGGGGTTTTACGGGGAGGTCTGTCCAGTCTCTGTCGAGGGACGAGGCAAGGAATACGGCTTTTCCCTTGTCCACCTGCCTTTCAACAACGGCCGGTGTGTCGTTGGAAAAGGAGAGGATGGTTTTGCAGTTGCCGGGGGAAGTGGGATCGACGTACATTATTCTATAAAATTTTATGGTGTTCAAGACATGTTTATCCGCCTCTGAAAAAGCCCGCAGCGTGGGGTGTAGTGGCTCTGTGGTCTTCAGATGGAGCGGTTGCTCTTCCGATAACGCGCCATTGTCCGAAAAAGTCCTTGCGGTATGGAGGCGGTAGGGGAGCAGATCGCCAAACGAGTTATTGTAGTAACCGGCGTCCACCTTGCCGCCCATCGAAAAGACGACTGAACCTCCCTGCCTTACGTATTTCTCAAGTTCTCTGATCTTTTCCGTGGGAAGGGTCTCTACGTTGCAGAGAAAAACAATCGGGAAGCGGTCAAGGTTGATATCGTTTACCTCTTGCACGGAACAGACGACCGGGTTGATGGAAGATGCGTGGTCGCGTCCGGGGTTCAACGCCTTTTCCAAATAGAACGTCTCGCTCTCGTAGATATTTGTTTTTGGGTCGCCATCGATCAGGAGTATGTCCAGTTTACGCGAACCGTTTATCGTGAAATATCGTTTATTGTCGGCGTTTAGGTGGTCGTCCGGGATTTCGACCCACCCGGCGATATCTTTTCTCTTGCCCGGCTTCGCCTCCGCATACTCTGAGGCAATGCTAAAGGAAAACTCCTTCACCTCCGATGAGTTTGGATCGATGTTGTAAAACCCCTGAGTGGTCTTTTTCCCATTAATGTAAACCTGCGCAAGGAGGTTTTTAACCTTGTCGGGTGAAAAATTGGATACGGTAACCTTGATGCGTCCTTCCTCTGTTTTCTGAAAGGTTTCGACGTGCGGCTCAATGGAGGTTATGGCAATGTTTTTAAGCGCCTTATCCTCCGACACGTCCACGACGTGTATCCGGGAAACATGGTTCCGTAATTTCTCATTTCCACTCTTGAACCAATCGGTGTCCCATCCGTTCCGCGTCAAGTCCGTCAGTAAAAATATCCGCTTGAGCGACGTCTCACCACCGGCAATCAGTATCTCCACGGCCGCATCCATTGCTGACGCGACGTCGGTGGTGACAAACCGGGGCCGTGACTGTTCTAAAAAGGTCAACAGCCGGCTCTTGTCGTAATCAAGTTCCGGCAGCGCTTGCGGCTCTGCGCCGGTTTTTGTGGGTTTTTTGGTATAATCGGAGCAAAGGATTACCGCTGCGTTATCGTCTTTTGTCAGGTTATTGACAATCAGCCTTGCAGCGTTTCTGGCCGTTGCAAAAAAAGATTCATTGCGCCCGGCGTACTGCATGCTGTAAGAGACGTCCAGGATGATGACGTTGCTGGTAGGGGCGCTTTTCCCGGAGGTGCTGCCGCCAAAATTGGTTAGATAGGGCTTTGCTACGGCCAGCGCCAGGAATGCTATCAAGGCGGTTCTGAGCATCAGGAGAATCAACTGGCGCAGCTTAAATTTTACCGAGATACGCTTGTTGCTCTGTAAAATGAAGTCAATGGCGGCAAATTTATGAGAAAGCGCCTTTTTCCTATTTATCAGGTGGATGATGATAGGGATGCTCATCCCCAGGATGCCGGACAGTAAGATTGGATTTAAAAAAGAAATCATACCGGATTTTATCATGTATTGATGGTTATTGAAATTGAAAAAATGGGAAGCTATAGGTAAACAAACCAGGTTTTTGATGAGGAAGGCAGTAAATAGGGGGGATCACCATTGATTTTTTGTAAATCAGAGGTTTATGGCTTATAGATGGCTGCCCATTACATATTGACAAATGACAAGGTTTACTATTTAATCGTATAGGAAATTCAAAGGGAAAATTGACGAAAAGTCTAATTTGAACAAAGGAGTCACAAATTGTCAGAAGTAAAGCGCAAGATTAATGTCCCTTTTGCCGTTATCGGCGGTAGCCAGGCCTACGACCTGCTTAAGAAGGGCGCTATCCAGGGTGAAAGAATCGGTGAGGTTGAAACGCCTTTTGGATGCTCGCAGCCCGTGTATCATATCCGCAACAATGACGGCGAGATGCTCTTTCTTTCAAGACACGGCGAGACGGGCTACAACCTCACGGCGCCGTTTGTCAACTATCGGGCAAATATCTACGCATTGAAGGATCTTGGCGTCAAGCAGATTGTTTCGTGGTCCGGGCCGGGGGCGATTAATGAGTCCTACCCCATTGGCGGATACGTCCTGGTAGACGATATTGTGGATGAAACGCATGGCAGGGAATCTACGTTTTTTAAGAATAAGGGCATCGGGTTTGTCCGCCAATCGCCCGTATTTTGCCCTGCCTTACGGGGCGGCATCAAAAAATCACTGCAATCGCTTTGCATCGACTTCCGTGAGAGCGGCACGTACGTGTGCACGCCGGGACCCCGCCTGGAGACGCCTGCCGAGATACGGAAATACAAGTCTTACGGGTGCGACTTAGTCGGCATGACTCTTGTCCCCGAGGTTTTCCTGGCTAAGGAACTGGAGATGTGCTATGCGGCCATCTGTTACGTAACAAACTACGCCGAAGGTATTTGGGAAAAGCCCTTTAAGGCCGGAGAATTGTTTGAGGGACTCTCCAGCGACGCCGACCGTAAGGCCGTAGAACAGGCTGTCTCCCGCTTCCCTGCGGTTATTGCGGAGGTTGCGAAGAATATAAGGCAACAGGCCATGCACTGCCCGTGTCCATCCTTAATGGAACGTTACAAGAAGCGCGGGGATATTGGGGCTGATTGGCATGACTGGGTAACAATACCATGATAATCATAAGGGCAAAATATCTGATCTCAACCCCGGGGAGTTGTATTGAAAATGGGGCTGTAGCCGTTACGGGCGCGAAGATTCACCGTGTCGGACTCTGGTGCGAAATGTCAGCGATTCCCGGCGTCGAAAAGGTCATTGATTTAGGCAACGCCGTTATTATGCCGGGGCTTATCAACACGCACACCCACCTTGACTTGAGCAATTTACACAACCGTATCAAGCCCACCAGTAATTTTACTCACTGGGTTTTTCAGGTGATTGGGGCAAGGATGCGGTGGAATGACGAGGATTACGTCTCTTCCATTGAGAAAGGGGCGAAGCTCAGCATAGAATCGGGCGTCACGACGGTTGCTGACATCTCTAACACCGGTCACGCATTCTCCGTGTTAAAAAAGTCCCCTCTGCGCAAGGTCGTTTACAAGGAGATTATCGGCTTGAAGTCTGAGCAGGCGGCGGATATCATGAAGAAACTCAAAGAGGAAATCCCTCAGATTAAAACGGATGAGTTATTGAGCGTTGGATTGTCTCCTCATGCTCCCTACTCCGTTTCAAGGGAACTCTATCAGGCGGTGTGCGGATTTGCCGGAGAGTCACGGTTGCCGGTGTGTACCCATCTTGCGGAGACGCTGGATGAGATCGAGTTTTTGACAAAGGGGACAGGCATCTTTCCAGCCTTCCTGCGGCAGATACGCGCCTTGCCTGAAGGCTGGAAGCCGCCGGAGACAACGCCGATCCGTTATCTCAACGAAATGGGAGTAATAAACAATCGCACCCTGCTTATCCATTGCAATTACGTCTCCGACGAGGAGATAGCCCTCATCCAATCCTCCGGCGCCAGCGTTGCCTTTTGCCCACGAAGCCATCGTTTTTTCGGACACACCAACCACCCGGTACATCGGTTTTTGGATGCAGGCGTCAACGTGGGCATAGGCACCGACAGCCTTGCCAGCAACGACAGCCTGAGCGTCCTTGACGAATTAAAATACCTGTCCGCTATCCATACCATTTCCCCCCAAACCCTTATTTCTATGGCCACGGTAAATGGTGCAAAGGCCATTGGGCTTGAATCGCAGGTAGGCCAACTCCGTGAAGGATTCGAGGCGGATATCTGCGGCGTCGGTCTGCCGGAACAACTTGCCGAAGCAAGCACCGCAAGCGGAAACGAACCCGTATACCAACGCCTCTTCAGCCCTGCATCTAAGAATATCTTTACTATGGTAGCGGGTATTGTTTGCTACAATGCTGCAACATAAGAGTCGTGTTTTGAATAGAACTACGGGAACCACTGATTTCACCGATTGCACAGATTTTAAAGAGTGCATTTCCAGTTTTTTGTAAACACGATACACCCTGTAGCTCAGGGCTTCAGCCCTGATGAACTCCAGCATTGCACTGCGCGGCAGGAAACCGCACACAAAATGCCTGCGCCAGTATCAAGCTCAACAGCCATCAAATCTGAAGGTGGGGCAAGCGTCTCTGCTTGCCATAACAAAATTCCTTATTCAGGGGGATAAGAAAAAATCATAATGTCAACCGGGAACGGTTGACCTACCGAGATATGTTTCTTGCTTTACATTTCTGACTCGTCCGGGTTATGTTTGATAATTTTAAAATACTTGCAATTTTCAATGACCAGTCTCATTATTGTTAGATTTTCAAAAATAACATTTCCGTTCTGTGCTATTATGTGTATAATAAGGCATATTTATACACATGGGGGGTAAAAATGAGAACAAATGTTGTTATTGACGATGATTTAATGAAATCAGCGCTTAAGTTTTCAGGGTTGAGAACAAAAAAAGACGCCATAGAAGCTGGGTTACAACTGTTGGTGAAGTTTAATCGTCAAACAAAAGTTAAAGATTTTCGAGGTAAACTGAAATGGGTTGGTAATCTGGACGAGATGCGGACAGACAAATGATATTAGTAGATTCATCAGTCTGGATTGACTATTTTAATGGTAGGAAAACCGATAAAACTGATTGGTTGGATTCTGCCATAGGAAATAAACATATTATTGTTGGCGACCTCATTTTGGCTGAGATACTACAAGGATTCCAAAGCGACAATGATTTCAGAACAGCTAGAAATTTGCTCTTGGACTTTCCATTCATGGAGATGGTTGGTCAGGATTTGGCTATAAAAAGCGCATTGAACTATCGGTTTCTCAGAAAGAATGGCGTCACTGTTCGTAAGACTATAGATGTAATGATTGGCACTTTTTGCATTCATTATCAGTGCTCACTGTTACATGATGACAAGGATTTTGATCCAATGGAAAAATATTTACATCTAAAGACAATTGCAATCTAACAACTTACTCCAGCGGACGGCGAGGAAAGGCGCTCGCCGCCGCTGAGTTTTGTCGTTATGCCCTGAAAAATATTGACAAACTCATTAAAGATACGTCAATAATTATTTTCCGGCTTAAAACGGGGATGTTTATATAGGGATGAAACATAAATGGCCTATTTTAAAGATGAAGATATTTTGCATTTACTTATTCCTGATGAAAGAGAATCGAATCGAATAGGATGAGTTAGGCGTCCGTTCGCAACCTAAACCTAACAGGGAGGGTCAAAGATGAAGAAAAAGCTTATCAGTGTCGCGGTCATTGTGTTTTCCGTTGTCAGTTTGATTTCAGGGATTACGGCGTTTGCGGCGGAAAAAGACGCGGGAGGGGTGCGTGCAGCGGCAGAGACATTCTACTCTGCTCTCAATGCGATGTTCACCGGTGAAGTGGTACCAATGAAAGAGGTCTGGTCGCATAAGGATGATGTGTCCTACATGGGACCTGGAGGTGGCTTTCGTTTCGGTTGGAAGCAGGTATTGGCCGACTGGGAGACCCAAGCTGCCTTGAAACTTGGCGGCAAGGTAGAGCCTAAGGAAATGCGGATCACCGTAGGGCAGGACATTGCAATTGTCAGTAACTACGAGATAGGTCAAAATGTGACGGCAGATGGAAAGCCTCAGAACGTTACAATCCGTGCCACGAATCTTTTTCGTAAGGAGAATGGGAATTGGAAAATGATTGGACATCACACGGACATACTTCCCTATCTGCAGAAGTGACCGCTGTGCCGGAAGCGGGCTAATCATTGTCGGGGGGCATGAATCAACACCAACAGGCGCTACCGCTGTTGCGCGACAGTGGTGGCGGATTTCGTGTCGCGCAAACTGGAGGTCCCCATGCGAAAAATAATTGCTGCGATAGTTCTTGTCCTCGCAAGCCTGTTCGGTCAGGCTCTTGCACAAAGCACGGCTCCAACCCCTGTTCTGCCGCAGAACCTGCGCTGGTTCAGCCCGCCGAACAACGCTGCATTGCGGGGCGCCTGGGTACTTGGAGCGGATCAAAAGCCTGGGGCTTATCTACTCCGCGTGAAGCTCGCCTCCGGAGGCAAGGTACGCCCCATACACACCCGGACGAACGCAACAGTACCGTCCTTTCCGGCACGATTTACGTTGGGTTTGGAGAGGTGTTTGACGAATCGAAAGTTGTTGCCATTCCGACTGGCGGCGTCTACGTCGCGCCTGCAAATCTGCCGCACCAAAGACGGTGAGGCCATGTATCAGGAGTCCGGCGTCGGCCCCACCGCAACCGTGCTTGTAAAATGATCGCTCACTTAAATAGGAGATTTTGTGAAATTCGCTGCGTTTGATCTTGAAATTGCTAAAGACATACCTGAAAGCGGAAGATGGCAAGATGTTGCTCCTTTGGGAATCACTTGCGCCGCCGTCGCATTCAGCGACAACAAAGAGCCTGTTTTTTGGCAAGGTATTCCGAAAATGACTCAAGTGGAATGCCAAAATATGTTTGCCACATTAAAAGAAATTGCCGATTCAGGTTACACTATCGTAACGTGGAATGGCTGTGGTTTTGACTTTGCGGTATTAGCACAGGAATCAGGGCTAATAAAAGAGTGCGGAACTTTTGCGTTACAGCATGTTGATTTAATGTTAGTTGTGACATTTACGAAAGGTTGGTATCTTAGTTTGCAAAAAGCCCTTTTAGGCGCCGGCTTGAAGGGGAAACGAAAATCAGTTACTATGTCGAACGGCGCCATACACGATGAAATGGGCGGTGTAAAAGCTCCTAAAATGTGGGCAGACGGGGAATATGCTGCCGTACTGAGTTATCTAAAAGATGATGTTGTTGAACTCATCAATCTGGTAAAAAGAATAAGCGAAACAAAGAAAATCCTTTGGGCCAGTAATAAGGGAAAGCCTATGTTTGTTGATGTGCCCTATTTTTCAAAAGTAATCGAATGTTTCGATATCCCTGAACCCGATGTTTCATGGATGACGGACGCGCCCACACGCAAACAATTTGTTGAATGGATACCTTCCGCTTTATTAGGAAATTATTGACCGAAACGTTGCCCAATAAAGTGTGTAGTGGATTGCTTTACGCGGCGCTTTGATAACTCCAAGCAACCACAGATGTCTGCCGTTTGCCGGACGCTCCACGAAGGATAATCATATACCTACGTAATGGAATTAGCTAAACATCAAGGCGTTTTGCAAATATTCTACTCTGGATTGACATCTGCAAAGGAATTACGTGGTAAACCTGGTCAAATCATAGAGCAAGCAGCCCGCGGTACTGAGGTTGTAATTACCTTGCGAGGGAAAAAAATGGCCAGACTTATTCCCTATAAGACAAGCGCAAAAAATAACGATCAAGAAATTGAGTTGGAAGACGAAATATTTGGGCTATGGAAAGAAAGAGATGATATTGAGTCTGTCGATAATTATGTCAGGACGATAAGAAAGAGGAGGGTATTTTGATTATCGATACTGACGTTTTAATTTGGGAATTGCGTGGCAACTCAAAAGCTCAAGCATATCCCTAATATACAGTTGAAGAAATTTGCACCATAGGTAAAGCCTGAGAAATCTGTGGTACCAGGCTTTTTTACCTGCCGGAAGTCTCTCCTTACTAACCCTTCATCAATATTTGTCGCCAAAACCGGTCGATATCCTTGTGTTGGGTAGTCCAAAAACAGATGAGCTTTTCCTTCACGTCCTCCTGCCTTTGCGAAACGATCAAGCTGTCCTTTGACAGTGAGAACAAATATTGAATCAGTGCATCCATTTCCTTGTCGGTCAGTTTGTCAAAAGGCGGCATTTTATTCCTGGTGCCGTAGAATTTCGGGGCGGCAGGGTTCTTGATAAACTCATTCAGCCACCCTTTCGATAAATATGTGGTCAAATTGGGGCCAAGTTTTTTCAGCTCCTTATCGCCGATGGCGTGGCATATAACACAATTACCATTAAGCACAAGCTCTTGTCCCTTTGCAACCCTTTCCACGTTAGGATTAAGCAGGCCACCCGATTGGCTTAAAAGGAATTCCGACATATCCAGAAGTGTTTCATCGGAAAGACTTGTTGGCGGCATTAACGCAGCTTCTTTGAAATATCTGGCGTCTTTAGGGTTTTTTAATAATCCTGCCACCCATCCCCGCGACCCAAAATCGGTAAAGTCCGGTCCCGTGTCGCCGCCTTCTCCTTGTACTTTGTGACAAACACGACAGCTTGAATCATAAATTTTTTTACCGAGGATAAGCGGGTCATTCTCGAAAATAGATAAACCACCCGATGGCGCAATGCCTTTTGCGGCAAGTTTTACCGCCAGGGCGGCCTGTATCTCCGCTTCCTCATGCTGTTTAATAATGTGAAAGTCCTGGCTGTCATGATGCATTGCAAGGAAGGTTAAGGCAATAACCCCAGCCAATCCGGAAAACACCCCGCAGAAAAACGGTATCCTCTTCGACGGCCATTTTGATGGGTTTCTGTCGATAAATGGCAATGCAAATAAAAAGGCAATTGCCAGGGCAGGGACAATTACCGTGCCTACAATTAAAAAGGGTCCCTGACAATACTTCAGCAGTTGAAACAGAAACAGGAAATACCACTCAGGCCGGGCGAGGTAGTTTGACGCCGGATCCGCAGGCGCCTGTAATTCTGCGCCTCCCTGCCAAAACACCCACCCTGCAAGGGCTGCATACATGCCGATGGCGAACACGATGTCTTTGAACACCTGATCCGGCCAGAAGGGGTCTACGCATTTGTGTATTGTCTCCTCGCGCATTTTCCAATAAGGGGTAACGCCGTGCTTACGAAAAAGCGCAAGGTGAACGAAAACTAAGGAAAGCAGTGATATGGGCAGCAAAAATACGTGAAGGGTATAGAAACGGGTAATAGTGAAATTGCCGTAGTCAGAGCCGCCCTGATGGATGATTTTAATGTATTTCCCGATTACTGGTATCGTTCCCATGATGTTCGTTGCAACTTGGGTAGCCCAATAACCCTTTTGATCCCAGGGCAACAGGTAACCTGTAAGCCCAAAACCGGCAAGCACCATGAGCAGAATAACGCCCGAAATCCAGTTAAGCTCGCGCGGTTTTTTGTATGCCCCAAAGATGAACACCTGGAATAGATGGACGATAGCGAGTATCATCATGGCGCTTGAGCCGAAGTGGTGTATGCCGCGCACAAACCAGCCGAAAGACGTTTTGTGCTGGAGATAGTACACGCTTCCCCATGCGTCGGTAGCAGAGGGCGAATAGTATGCGGTCATTATAATGCCGGTAACTGCCTGGAGGATGAAGAGAAATATTAGGCCGCTTCCAAAGATATACGACCACTTTGCCCCGCCGTGAACTGGTTCATCCAAAGCGAATTTTATAAGGGTGCTAATCCCCGTTCTATCTTCAAACCATTTTCGTATTGCGCTCATACCATCCTCTTGTAGTTTAATAAAATAGTTTTGTTTTCAATTTTGGTTTCATAGCTATACATATCACGAGGGGAAGGGCCTGACAGCTTTTGCCCGTTAATATCAAAAACGCCTTCGTGGCAGGGGCATAAAAACTTCTTCACGTCTTCACCCCAATCTACGCCGCATCCGAGGTGTGGGCAGTTAACTGAAAATACCCGCAAGGAATTGTCGCCCGTGCGAACCACCCAGACGGATCCCATGACCAGACCGTCAAAGACGTTCCATGCGTCCATTTTTGATGAAGTAATGGTTATTTTTTTAGGCACGCCGACGGGATAGTCTTCCAGTGTGCCTATCGCAACAAAGTCCTCGGTGCCGAATACCGTTTCCTTCATCCAGGGGTGTACAGCCAATCCCACCACAGGCACGGCAATACCGGCTGCCAGTGTGCCTCCCAGGGCATGTGACGCAATTTTCAGAAAGTTTCTTCTGCTTTTATTCTCCACGTTTCTACCTCGCTCTATTTCGAATGTAAATTTGAAGTTTAACCCCGTTCACCGGCGCAGTTGAACCTTGACACTGCCGGTATGCGGGACTGTGCTTACCAAACAGTGAGGGGATTTTATAATTTTTTTGTCGGGAAATAAAGTCTATTTTAAAAAAAACATTACAGATTGAAATCAAAGGCAACGTCCAATTCGTTTTTAACCTTGAGAGTCCCCAATAACGCCTTGTAGGGCTTTATGCCAAAGTCTTTTTGAGACAAGGTGGTTTTGCCCGTTACCTCCTTGTCGTTGACTACCGCCACATCAAATGCTACAGGACGGGTAGTCCCATGAAGGGTTAGTTCTCCTTTTACATGATATCCGCCTGCTTTTGGCTGGACGTCCGTAGAGCGGAAACCTATTATGGGGAATTTTGCGGGATGGAGAACGTCTTTAGAGATCGCCTCATCAATGTCCGCCTTGTCTTTGGCTTTTAACGTGTCTGGCTGTTGCTGTCCATCCTTCATAGCGCAAACGACCTTGAGGGAATTCGCCTGAATTTCAGCGTCAACAGAAAAAGGCTGAGCGCCTGCTTCTGGAACGGTAAGATTGACGGTAAATTGAGTTGCCACAATCAGCAAATCATGGGCAACCGCGCTCAAAAACCCTTCTTTAAAGGTATATACACACAATTTTCCCGAACTTGAAGTCAATTTATAAGTGCCGATCTTTAGCGCCATACGTTCCTCCTTGCCAAAATAAAGGTGAATTTTTATGTAACTATTAAATTAAGAAACTATAATTACCACAAAATCCTTATCCTTGTTTTCCTAGCCCTGAAGGGGCTAAATAACATAGCCCAGGGCAGCGCCCTGGGTAACAGAACAAAACCATCAAGCCCTGAAAGGGCGTAATAGAGAATAACACGTTATTTTATACCCATATATCGCCCTTTCAGGGCTTGTTTTGCTATCAATTGCAGAACCCAGGGCGTTGCCCTGGGTTATAGTATAGCGCCCCTTTGGAGCTATCATTGCAAAACAGTTTTAAACCACAGATTTCATAGAATAGATTTATTACAATCGGTAACATTTACGGATGCTATCTGATTTTTCTGTGAATGTCAATCCGTATGCAGAGAAAATATTGTAATAACAGGGTTGTAGGGGATTTCTTTATTTATTTATGCGGGTTTAAAAATAAAACAAAATAAAATGCTTGAAATCAAATGAGAAAACTGCTAATATTCTTGAGCTTTCCATGCAAGTGATGGGCATAGTTTTAAGTAATGTTTCGCCCATCAATAGGTAGTTAATGAATAATAAGTTTATATGGGGCCGTAGCTCAATTGGTTAGAGTACCAGACTGTCGATCTGGATGTTGCGGGTTCGATTCCCGTCGGCCTCGTTTTTTACTATTCATGCAAATCGCTAATATCACAATATTCACCCCAATAAAACATCCCCAACGTATTTCTCGTATCAAATTCCAAAATAATGGTTTAACGCTTGCATGAGTCATCCACCAGAAACAACCGGAAGCTTCTCTCATAATTCAAGGTCAAACGCCTTCAAATTCATTGTTTTGCTTGGTATGGTAAGCCTCTTTGCAGACATGACGTATGAAGGCGCACGCAGCATAAATGGGCCGTATCTTGCCTTGCTTGGGGCAAGCGCGACTACGGTGGGAATTATCGCGGGATTGGGGGAGTTGATCGGACATAGCCTGCGGCTCATTTCCGGCTATATAACTGATAGGATCGGGCGATATTGGGCTATTACCCTGTTCGGATATGCAATGAATATGATCGCCGTGCCGGCCATTGCCCTGGCAGGCCGCTGGGAGATTGCTGCTATACTCATGGTGACGGAGCGGATAGGGAAGGCCATTCGTACCCCCGCCCGTGACGCTATGCTCTCGCACGCAACCAAGGAAATAGGCAGGGGTAAAGGATTCGGGTTGCATGAGGCGCTTGATCAGATTGGCGCAGTGCTTGGCCCGCTGATTGTTGCAACGGTTCTCTATTTCAGGAATGGCTACAAGGCGGGATTTGCCGTCTTGCTTATACCGGCAATGATGGCTATCAGCGTGCTTCTGACTGCCCGATGGCTGTACCCTCAGCCTCGTAATTTAGAGATAGTTCGGCCTGAATTGGAAACGAAGGGGTTCCCTCGGAAATTCTGGATTTATCTCGCTGCAGTTGCTTGCATTGCCGCCGGCTACGCGGATTTCCCGTTGATTGCATACCATTTTAAAAAGGTTTCTAACGTTTCTGATGCATGGATACCCGTCTTTTATTCGATAGCTATGGGAGTTGACGCCCTTGCTGCCCTTTTCTTCGGATACCTTTTTGACAAAAAAGGCCTTTCCGTACTCATCTTCGCGGCGTTTGGCTCCATGCTTTTTGCCCCGTTGGTTTTTCTCGGAAATTTCCCATTCGCCCTTGCAGGAATGGCGATATGGGGCATGGGTATGGGGGCGCAGGAATCCGTAATGCGGGCGGCCATTGCGGAAATGGTGCCTGCAAACAGGCGTGGAACCGGATACGGCATTTTCAATACGGGATACGGTGTGTTCTGGTTTTTCGGCAGTGCGATCATGGGGATACTCTACGACTTTTCGCTAACGTCGCTTATTGCATTTTCAGTCATTACGCAGCTTGCCGCGGTTCCTTTGCTTATCCTGGTTAGAAAGAGGTAGCGCAGGCGTCACGCCTGCGCTACACCGGACGTTACGCAAGCTGATCATTTTTATGGAGATATAATTACTTATGTCAACGAATTTCAAAGGCAATTTTGCCGCCACGGCCATTGGCAGCCTTCCACATACGGACGTCAGAAAGGCGTGTGAGATAATGTATACGTCATTACCAGAGATGCCTTGTTGGCCGCAGATGCCAAGAATGAGCGCCAATGAAGATATGTGTATTCAATACACGGAAGGACTGCCTTGCGCCGCTTTGCAGGCAGACGGTAAAACTATGCTCATTGATGACGTTCGGGACTCGTCAGCCGCACTGGCCGATTTCTATGACAAGTATTTAAAAAACGATCCGGATATGTTTCCCATAAGCCGTGATTGTGCGATCGGGTTTTACGCAATGCTCGACCACCTTAATAAGGCATCGAAAAACAACCTGCGCGCAATCAAGGGACACATTGTTGGCCCTATCACCCTGGCTGGTTCCATAAAAATGGCCAGCGGCATTACGGCGCTGTACAGCGAGGAGTTTTTTGACGTTATTATCAAATTGTTGTCCATGAAGGCACAATGGCAATTTACCAAACTGTCTTCCTACGGATTCCCCACCATTATCTTTGCGGACGAGCCGTACCTTACGAGCTTTGGCTCGGCGTTTATGAACATTAGCAGGGAAAAGGCCATTAACGCGATGAACGAAGTTTACGAATCCGTTCAGGCGCGAGGGGGCATGACGGGCACCCATTGCTGCGGCAATACCGACTGGGCCATGCTGATGGAAACAAAGGTTGATATCGTCAGCTTCGACGCTTATGAGTTTATGGATAAATACCTGATGTATTGGCAGGAGATCAAGGCATTCATTAATCGCGGGGGTTATATGGCCTGGGGCATCGTCCCAACCTCTTCTAAAATAAACAACGTGACTTTGGACGACCTGAAGAAAAGGATGGATGACGGTATCAAATTCCTGTCCGATAAGGGCATACCAAAGTCCCTCATAAAAGAAAGGTCCATTATCACCCCCAGTTGCGGAACCGGGACGTTGACCATAGAAGAGGCCGAAAGGGTAATGTCCCTGACATGCGAGATTTCCACGGTTATGAATAAAACCGCCTAAACCGCTTAATCCGAAACCAAATATTTAAGTAGCATTGCCGTGTAAATTTTGATAGTCTTTGTTTTTTATGACATTTTAACCGTATGGAGGTTTCATGACGTTACAAATAGTTTTGCTTTTCGTGGGTCTTGTGGGACTCTATTATGGGGCTGAATGGCTTGTTACCGGTGCGGCGAGATTTGCGCACGCGTTACACATCAAACCGGTCGTTATCGGCCTTACGATTGTGGCCTTTGGCACTTCCATGCCGGAACTTGTTACCAGCGTGATAGCGGGCATCAAACATTTCAATGACATTGCAGTCGGCAATATTGTAGGAAGCAACATAGCCAATATCGCCCTTATCCTCGGCCTTTCAGCAATCGTTCGTCCCCTCAAAATTGACATGAATCTCCTTAACCGTGACATGCCTGTTATGATAGGCTGTGCCTGCTTCCTCTATTTCATAAGTTGGGATGGTGTGCTTAGCCGTTGGGAAGGGGTTGCCCTTTTTGTGGGTATCGTTGCTTATACTTTTTACGTATACATCGCTGCTATAAGTGGCTCTAAGGCCGCTGCGAGTGAACATCCTGAAGTTGAAGAATTAATCAGAACGGCACACGACGGTTTAATGAAGGACGTCATATTGATTATTGTAGGACTCGTGGCGCTTGTTGCAGGGGCGCATTTGCTTGTCCATGCAGCGGTTTATATTGCAAAAGTCATGGGCATCAGCGAGCTGGTTATCGGGCTTACCGTTATTGCCGTAGGCACCTCGCTTCCCGAGTTGGCCACTTCCGTCGTCGCCAGCATCCGTAAGCAGGCGGACATCAGCGTCGGCAATATTGTGGGCAGCAATATCTTCAATATCCTGGCCGTACTGGGGGTGGCCGCAATGATTCAACCGATACTGGTCAACCCCATCTCTCTTCGCTTGGATATGCCCGTAATGCTCTTCTTCAGCATCTTCCTCGTTCCCATCATCACCTGGAAGTTCGTTATTTCCCGCCTGCAGGGTCTGTTTTTGCTAAGCGGGTATGGTGTTTATGTGTACTGGCTGTTTAAGTAAAGACATGGCGGATCCGGCGATAAAAGACAACCGCCGGAACTAATACTGTTTCTCCGTTTATTTTCTACCAATATATCGTTCCTAACGGAACTTTGCTATGCATTAATTACGCAACTATTTTTGGTGTTGTACAAAAGAATACTTGAATGTTTTAATTTGTGCCGCCCCTCCGGGTAGCATAGAAAAAGAGAGACCTGGCGTAATGGCACCCTTTGATTACGCGGAGTTATAAGGGCAATTTGGCTAAAGGTCTCCATAATTCTACGCGACCAATAGTTTTCCCACCACTTGCGCAGTGGGCTACTATTGTGTTGCCCCTAACGGGGCATGACAAAGACACCCCATCGGGGTGTAACAACCGTAGCCCACTGCGTAAGCGGTGGGTAAAGGGATACACCTGTTGTTTTAGCCCCGTAGGGGCGGCACAACCTTTGCCGTTATATTCATACCTACCAAACACCGTCAACCGATAACATGCGACAGCACACGTCGTAATTAGCCAGTACGTCGTTTCCAGTTTCAGCTATCCAATATTTCCCTCACTTTCTTCAACAACACCTCTTGGGTAACCGGCTTCTGCAAATAGGACAGTCCTTCTGCAAGAATTTTGCTGTTAAGCGCCTCTTCATCTGAATAACCGCTAAGGAAAAGGACTTTCAGGTTGGGTCTTATTTCCATTATTGTATTATAGGCCTGCATTCCATTTTTAGTAGGCATCATGACATCGGATACCAGTATATGGATATCGTCCTTCATCTCCTTGTATCTATGTATGGCCTCATCACCATTCGCTACTGCAATTACCCTGTAGCCTTTACGCTCAAATATCTTTGCCAAAACGAACCGCACGTCTTCATCGTCTTCCGCCAGCAATATCGTCTCTGATGCCCTCACAGAGGGTACGGCTGTTCCTGGCGTCTTTTTAATGTCTTTTTGTTTCTCTGATGCATCCGCCAAGGGTAGATATATCTCAACGGTTGTTCCCTTGCCCGGTTTACTAAGTATTTGCAAATGACCGTTATGCTGTTTTATAATCCCACACGCAATAGAAAGGCCAAGTCCGGTACCCTTTCCTTTTGCTTTGGTAGTGAAAAACGGTTCAAGAACCTTTCCCTTTGTTTCCTCATCCATTCCCACTCCGGTATCGGATATCTTCAAAACAACATGTTCGCCTGTTTTAGCAAGGCCATAACGCTTTGCACATTCAGTATCCAAGTCTACGATATCCGTACTTATCGTGAAAATACCGCCGTCAGGCATTGCATCTCTGGCATTTGTCGCCAGGTTCATTATAACCTGTTCTATAAGATCCACGCCGGCCATCACCAGATGATCCCTTTCGGTGAGTGATAACTTATACTCTATTGATTCGTTAAGGAGTCCGTGTGAAAGGGTATCCAGGTTTTTAATGATGGTATTAATATTAACCGGTTCGAGAGTTATGGGCTGTTTTCTGCTGAAGGCCAGGAGACTTTGAGTTAAGCGGGTAGCCTTCTGAGCAGATGCCTGTATTTTTTCTGTGAAATTTTGTATAGGATCATCCTCTTTTATTGTCGTCCGTATCAGATCGGCATACCCTATGATAGCCATGAGAACATTGTTAAAGTCATGGGCAACTCCGCCCGCAAGTCTTCCTATTGATTCTATTTTTTGCGCGTGGTAGAGTAGCTCTTTTGTTTTTTCGTGTTCTTCTTCAATCTGCTTTCGCTCTATACCCAGTGCGATAGTATCTGCTATCGATTCAAGCGCTTTAAGAGTAATATCGGTAAGCGGTTTTTGTGCAAACATCCCCATCACTCCAATGAGGTGCTCTCCGATGACAATGGGATAACCGGCGAAGGAGATCAATCCCATGCGCTTTGCCCACTCCTGGTTATGTATTTCCGGATCTCCAATGACGCTATTGGTTAAATGCGGTTTGCGCTCCAGAGCGATAAGGCCGATTTTGTATTTTCCCATGGGTATACTTTTATGTTCACCGTCCGTGTGGGTGTAGATTCCTGCGCTGCTTTGTAACTCCAGGATATTTTTTTCTTCATTAAAAAGCCAAATACGGGCAAATGCCACATTAAGATGCCGAACAAGCGCTTCTGTGCATTTTTGTAAAATGTCGGGGATGGCGCCTTTTTGAATAACCGTTAGCCCCACTTCCGCACTCAGTTCGGCTAATAGAGAACGATCCGATAATTCCCTTGTGCGCTCTTCTACGCGAAGTTCAAGTGTTTCATTGAGTATCTTTAATTTTTGCTCGGCGCTGTGTTTGTAAAGAGCAATTTCAATGGTAGAGTGCAATGCGCTTTCTCTAAATGGTTTGAGCAAATACCCGAAGGGTTCTGACGTCTTTGCCCGTTCCAGCGCTTTACTGCCTGTGTATGAGGAAGTAAGAAAGACAATGGGAATACCGAATCTTGTATAAATTTGACGCGCCGCTTCAATTCCATCCATCTCCCCTTTTAGCACAATATCCATCAATATTAAATCGGGCTTGTCCTCCTCTGCTTTTTGAACTGCCTTCTCCCCGAATGATTCTATCGTTGAGACGGCATAACCCAATTTATTTAAGCATTTCTGTATATCTTCAGCGATAATCCATTCATCTTCCACAATCATTATTCGTTTTTTTGACATAATTTACCCCTTTTCGCTGGAAAACATAATTTTAGATTATGCCTACGGCGACTTTTAACTGCGTAGTGGCAAGGCGCGCCTTGCCACTACATGCACATTTGAATTTCCTGTACATTAAATTATACCTTTGGTGGCTTTTGCCTGCTTAATACGTAGGGCAAGGCTTTAGCCTTGCTGACGTCTGACCACACACCGGGGTTGCGCAACACCCTGATGGATCACTCTACAACAGGCCCGAAGGGCTGAAAGTATATAGCCAGGGGTGAAGCCCCTGATTAATGCAATAACATAACCAGCCCCAAAGGGGCGCAATACAACAGCCCAAGGCAGTGCCCTGGGTTTAGCATTATGAGCACAACAAGCCCTGAAGGGGCGACATTGGGCGCAAAACAACGGTTCGTTCCGTATTACGCCCTTTCAGGGCTTGTTGGTTGTTCCGCTGTCCCCAGGGCGTTGCCCTGGGCTGAGTTATTTCGCCCCTTCAGGGCTAACAAAAACAAGGGTTTGGTGGTAATTACAGGTTTCTTAACTTAACACCTATGGCTTCATCCCCCGCTATATCCTATCGGCCTTTCATGCATAACATTCAATTTCCCGTTTGCAGGCTTTTCGCTAAGTATATTTAATCCTATCCTTATACTTTAACTCCTCAAACCTGATCCTGAATTCCGTACCATGGCTCCTGTCCAACTCAATTTTCCCATCAAGCTGACGCTCTGATAAATTGGTGATGAGACGCAGGCCTAATGATTTGGTATTTCTGAAATCTATATCATCCGGTATGCAAATGCCATTATCGCTCAGCACCAACTCCACGTTAGACTTTTCAATTTTGTGTAAAGATATTTTGATTTCACCTTCCCTGTTATCAGGAAAGGCATATTTTAGGGAATTAGAGATAAATTCATTGATGATCAATCCGCAGGGTATAGAAGTTTCAATATTAAAGGTTATATCAGCAACGTCTATTACCAGCTTTATCTTTGCCGAACTTATCTTGTAGAATCGAAACAAATTATTTGCCACGTCCTCAACATAATCCTTAAAGTTAATGCTTGCAGTATCTTTTGAACTGTAAAGCTTTTCATGAATGAGAGACATCGCCTGTATCCGGTTTCGGCATTCATTAAACATTTCAATATATTGTGCTTCCTTGATATTTTCAGACTGAAACTTGAGCAAACTGGATACAATCTGCATATTGTTTTTTACCCGGTGATGGATTTCCTTAAGAAGCACTTCTTTTTCTTCGAGAGCGACAGCTAATTCACTTCGACGACGACAAAGATCTTCCATAATATTCAAGCTGGCCTTTTGTGTTGCCTTAAGTTCATTATAGGCATTTTTAAGGTTTTCCTCTGCTCGATTGCGATCTGTAATGTCCTTAAGCGATACGACAACGTTGGTTTCTTCTTCTGGAAAAGACAGCCTTGTTACATTTAGTTCTAAAACAAGCTTTTCTGCTTCATTGGCGCCTTTTTCCATAACTATTATTTCTGTGCTATCCCTGTTGCTTACCTTGTATTTTACCTGTTCATAAATTTTTTCCGCAAGTTCTTCTTCTGTATAGTTTAATCTTTTAGAAGAGACCGTAATGAGGTTCTGAAAGGCTTTGTTTTTTCTATATAATTCTAATTGTTCCGTAAAAACCAAAAGTCCATCTGGTATAAATTTAAAGATATCTTTGATAATATTTCTATATTTTACTTCAATTCTTCTTCGCGCCTCTTCTGCCTGCTTACGTTCGGTGATGTCTACTGCCATACAAACTATTCCTACGAGCTTTTTTTCACTATCACACATTATTGACTTTGAAAAGAGTACCGGTATTTTTCTACTGTCTTTTGATAGATAAACGCTCTCCATGCTAGTGACAGATTCGTTTATAATTACCTCTCCATTTGTTGTTCTCTTAAAGATTACACTTTCATCAAAGATTTTGCTTATTGGTTGACCGGACAATTCTTCCTCCCGATACCCTAAAAGATTACAGAGGGACTGATTAACAGACTGTATCAAGGCATTAGGCGCTACGACAATAAGAGTATCGGTCATGCTCTTAATAATGTTATCTGTATAATCTCTGGAGACAGTTGTTTTCTTTAAATTTTCGGTCATTTGATCAAAAGCCATTGAAGTGTTAAGTTAAGAAACCTATAATTACCACCAAACCATTGTTTTTGTTAGCCCTGAAGGGGCGAAATAGCTTAGCCCAGGGCAACGCCCTGGGTACCCGGAAAAACCGGCAATCCCTGAAAGGGCGCAATACGGAATGAACCGCAGTTTTATCCCCAATATCGCCCCTTCAGGGCTTGTTGTGCTAGAAATGCTAAACCCAGGGCGCTGCCATGGGCTGTTGTATTGCGCCCCTTTGGGGCTATATTGTTAATACGGCTAGGCTGAGTTTGTTCGCTGTTTTATTTCTTAATTTAACACCTACGCCTTATATGCCGCGGCTCATGGAGCTTTTCAGATTTTTTCAATAAACTAAAGTGTTACAAAAAAAGATGTTTTTACAGAGTAATACTCTATCCCACTTTAGCATGTACATTACATCAAATATCGCAATGCCTTTAAAGCCATTGTGCGGTTTATCGTAGTATTTTACCTGCTAATTAAAAATGGGATAGAGGATGTACCCATGTATGTCTTGTCTATCTAATCCGGTACTTCATATTCCGTTGGCCTTCCTAACTCTTCAAGAAGCGTATTCACCATTTTCTTCAATTTTATCATATCAAGCTCCCTGCCGACGGTTATTCTTTGGAATTTTTCAAGTTCTTCATTTCTCTCTCTCAACTCCCCGGTAATTTTTATCAATTCTTCCTCGGCCCGCTTGCGGTCGGTAATATCTACCTTTACCGCAATGTAATGTGTGATATCGCCACCCTCGTTTTTAAGAGAAGAGATAGTGGCCTCCTCCCAGTAAACTGTGCCGTCCTTTTTCTTATTACAAAATCTCCCCCGCCATTTGTCTCCAGAGGTGAGAGTCTTCCATAACCGTTCGTATTCTTCCGGCGATACCTTGCCTGATTTAAGGATGCGAGGGGTTTGCCCAATAGCTTCTTTGGCTGCATACCCGGTCAATTGTGTGAAACTGGAGTTTACATATTCTATGATGCCATTGGTATCCGTAATGATAATTGGGCTCGGGCTTTGTTCTACAGCAACCGATAATTTACGTATTTTTTCCTCCGCGCTAATGCGTTTTTCCTTTTCCAGTTCTTTTTCTTTGTGGAGGACATCAAAGAGATAAACGTTTTTAAGCGGTGCGGCGGCAAGATGGGATATCACTTCACAGAACCGGATCTCACGACTATTAAAAGGCTCTTCCCTTCTGGAGGTGCGGAGAACAAGGGTGCCGATAATGGTATCTTTGAAGATGACCGGGAAGGCCATGATGGACTTAATATCAATCAGGCTAAGTACCCCCCGCACGGAAAAAAGGATAGGGTCGTTATACACATCGTTTATGACCACGGCATTTCCCGTTTCCATAACTTTTTGAATTTCGGGATATTTATCAAGATTGATTTCAAGGTGTTTGATTTCCCTGGAATCGTGTGAAGCCATAACGTATGCTTCTTTTTTAAAGTTGTCCACATAGATTATGGAACAACGTTTGACGTCCATGACATCGGCAATTCTTCTACAAATAGTGTAAAGAGTTTCATAGGGGTCTATGGTTGCAGAGAGGGCTTTGGATACATCAAGGATGGCGGATTTGTCTTCCTCTTCACTTTTTACCGCATCATACAATTCCTTCATTTTCAGATGTGATTTTACGCGTGCCAGGAATTCCTTAAAATTTGGCGGTTTGGAAACAAAGTCATCTGCCCCGGCAGAAAGCCCTTGTACCGCGCTTTCTGTGTCACCCAGCCCTGTCATCATGATAATGGGAATTGATTTATACTCCTGTTTGGATTTCAGCATGCGGCATATCTCAAAACCATCAATATCCGGAAGCTTAATATCAAGCAGGATGATATCCGGCTTCATCGAAGAGACCATTTCAATCCCTGATTGTCCATTCCTGGCGAAGATTACCTTGCAACCTTCTTCCTCCAGGGCAAAACTCAAAGGCTCGACAGTTTCTATATTATCCTCAATCCACAATATTTTTTTCATTTCCTACTAAAGACCTCCTTCTGCTTGCGCATGATAATATCCGTTGCATTTTATGTCTTACAATACTACCACCAATCCTTTGAAGATGGCAGGAAATTGCTTTTTCTCATTAAAAGTCAATGTAACAAAACCGAAGAAAATTGCCAAAGGTTAAAAGCCTTCGCCTGCCAGAAATTTTGTGTAATCATATACGATTTAGCCTTCAGCCTATCTACCTGAGTAGTTACGTTTCTCCGGTTATTTAAGCATCTCCAATCCCGCCTGCGCAACCCGTTCCGGTTTTATCTGCGTCATACAGCGGTGGTCTTTCGGACATGTTTTTAGATGGCACGCCAGGCAATCCACGTCCGCCCTGATTACTTGCCCTATCTCGGCAGGGGATGCGGTGTAACGCGGGTCATTTGGGCCCATCAACGTTATAACGGGTCTTTTGAATGCTACGGCGATGTGCCGGGGGCCGGAGTCTACGGTGATTAATAAGGCACACCTTTTAACAAGCGCCTTGAGGACGTCCAGCGACCCGATATCGCTTGCCAGATTAATCACCCTTGACTTTGCCTTTGAGACAATGTCTGTAGCAAGTTTTTGTTCGTGAGGCGCGCAGGTAACGGCTACGTTGCATTCCACTTGCTCCCTTATAAGGTCGGCTGTTCCGGCGAACCCTTCAGCCGTCCAGCATTTCGAAGAGCCGTAAGCCGCACCTGGATTTATGAGGATGAGGGGGATCCCATTGTTGAGGTGGTATTTTTTAAAGATATCTACCACGCGTTGCTGCGCTTCAGGGGAAACAAACAACTCCAGTTCTTTCGAATGCGGCTTGCATCCCACCTCTGCACACAAACGGAGGTAGTAGTCTCCCATGTAAGTGGGCAGAAAACTCCCGTTTTCAGACGGGCGCGGAACGCCATCGGTCAGGAGCCATGAACGGGCGTCCCGTTTATATCCTACCCGCCGCTTTACCCCACCCAGCCAAAACGTGAGCGCCGAGCTAAAGGAGTTGGGAAGCAGAAAGCCAAGGGTATATTTTTTAGAGCGGATTTGTTTTATGACGGCAAGGGAAGGGGTGTTTTTATCCAGGAGCATTATTTCGTCAAACCAGGGAGAACCTTCGATAAGCTTTATTACGTAGGGCTTCAAGGCGACGGTTATTTTGGCGGCGGGAAATGATTCCCTGATGCACCGGAAGGCGGGCGTAGCCATAACAACGTCGCCCACCCAGTTGGGTGAACGGATGATGATGTTTTTTATGTCGGGGGACGTCAAGGAAACCTCGTTTTGGCAACGTCATGAGAAACATGGCTTGGAACCACAGATTTCACAGATTACACAGATTGTGGACCATCGAATCCCACAATTTATTTTAGATTTTTGGTAACACTTATGAAATACCGGTAATGATAAAAGACAACCTCCCCGTTTTCCCCTTATTTTAAGGAAGATTTCGAAAATCTCCCGTAGAAAAAAAGGCAAGGTGTTTACATCCTGACCACTTTTTAAACCATTTGTTCCGTTGTGGTTTTATCTGTGTAATCTGTGTAATCTGTGGTTCCAATAGCATTTTTTTAAGACTCTGCCTATTTGTGAAGATAAACCACGTAAATCCAGAATGATGTTTTCTCTTGCGTTGTAATTCTCTGCGCCATCTGCGGTGAATCGCTCCATTACCGTGGTTTTATGCCTATCGCACGGTGTGCATCCTTACTCTTCCGTTTTTTCCGGCGTAGCGCTACCGTTAGCTTCTCCCGGCGCGGCAATCCCGGTATCATCTTCCGAACTTGGTTCCTCAGGAACAACACGAGCCACAGAAACAAGCTTGTCTCCCTCCTCTACAGAAAAGAGCGTGACGCCCTGGGTGTTTCTTCCTATGGAACGGATGGTTCTCACCGACGTGCGGATAACCATGCCCTTTGCGGTAATCATAATCAACTCATCCGTATCCCTGACGTCAATGAGCGCAACAACGTTTCCATTTCTGTCGGTCGTCTTGATGTTGATAACACCTTGTCCACCCCGGTGGTGGGCAGGATACTCAGAGAAATCGGTGCGCTTTCCAAAGCCATTTGCGCAGACGGTGAGCAGCGTGGCGTTCTCATCCACAACCACCATACCCCTTACTCTGTCGTCTCCCTTTAAGGTGATGCCTTTTACTCCATGCGTTACGCGTCCCATCGTCCTGACGTTTTCTTCCGAAAACCGGATGGCCTTCCCTTGTTCGGTGCCGAGGATGATGTCCTGCTTGCCGTTGGTCATTTTAACGCCGATCAGCTTATCGCCCTCATCCAGGTTAATAGCAATGATGCCGCCCTTTTTCGGGTTGCCGTAAGCGCGTAATACCGTCTTTTTAATCGTTCCATTGCCGGTCGCCATCACGAGCTGGCGTTCGTCGAAGTCACGCACGGGAATAAGGGATGTTACGCCTTCCCCTTCTTTCAGTTCCAGGAGGTTGATAATTGCACGCCCCTTGGCTGCCTTACCCATCTGAGGGATGTCATAGACCTTCTGCCAGTAAACCCGTCCCTGATCGGTAAAGAAAAGGATGTAATCATGGGTCGAAGCGACAAAGAGGTTTTCTATAAAATCCCCTTCCTTCATTTCCGATCCGCTGACGCCTTTGCCGCCTCTGTGCTGCTTGCGATAAGCATCAAGGGGCAGCCGCTTGATGTACCCCTCGTGGCTGATGATAACAACGACGTTTTCCTCCGCAATGAGGTCTTCCAGGTTGAAATCGCCGACGGCGCTTACAATTTCGGTGCGCCGTTTGTCGCCAAAGCGGTCTTTGATTTCTATGATGTCGTTTTTGATGATGTTCAGCACCAGCTTGTCTTGCGACAAAATAGCCTGGTACTCTTTAATTTCGGCGCATATTTTCTTATACTCTTCCTCAATCTTTCCCTGCTCAAGCCCGGTTAACCTTTGGAGCTTCATATCCAGGATGGCGTTTGCCTGCAGTTCAGTAAGGGAAAACCGGCTTATCAGCCCCTGCCGCGCGTGGTCCACCGATTCGGAGGTTTTGATTAATTTGATGATTTCGTCGATATTTTGAAGGGCAATCCTTAATCCCTCCAGGATGTGAGCTCTGGCCTGCGCCCTATCGAGAAGATATTTTGTCCTGCGGATGATAACGACCTTGCGGTGTTCGAGATAGTGTACCAGCATTTGCTTCAGGTTAAGTGTTTCCGGGCGGTTGTTTACGAGGGCGATCATGATGATGCTGAAACTGTCCTGGAGTTTGGTGTGCTTGTATAACTGGTTCAAGACCACCTCCTCTTCTTCCCCTTTTTTCAAATCGACAACCAGGCGGCTTCCTTGCCTGTCGCTTTCATTGCGGATGTCGGAAATGCCCTTGATCGTCTCTTCACGCACCAGATCCGCGAGCCGTTCGAGTATGTTATCCCGGTTGAGTTGGTAAGGTATCTCGGTCACCACGATGCTCTTCTTTCCGGTTTTTGTCGTTTCCACGTGTGCGCGTGCGCGGACGGTAATCGTTCCGCGCCCCGTGCGGTAGCCTTCCTTAATTCCGGCAGTCCCGCAAATTAACGCCCCCGTAGGGAAGTCAGGCCCTTTGATAACCTCCATTAATTCATCGACGGTAACGTCCGGATTGTTAATAATCATAAGCATACCATCGCAAATTTCATTAACGTTGTGGGGTGGGATGCTGGTGGCCATGCCGACGGCAATACCGGAGCATCCATTGCAAAGCAAATTGGGGAATTTAGAAGGAAGGACGACTGGTTCCGTACGCGTATCGTCATAATTCGGCACGTAGTCAACCGTGTTCTTTTCCAGGTCTTCCATAAGGATCATGGTGACCTCCGTCATGCGTGCCTCTGTGTAACGCATGGCTGCGGGCGGGTCGCCGTCTATCGAGCCGAAGTTTCCCTGTCCATCAACGAGGGGATACCGGAAATTAAAATCCTGTGCCATACGAACAAGGGTGGGGTAAACCACCTGCTCGCCGTGCGGGTGATAATTTCCCGTGGTATCGCCGGCAATCTTCGCGCATTTCCTGAACTTGGTACGGGGCCCCAAATTCAGATCGTTCATGGCGACAAGGATACGCCGCTGCGACGGCTTTAGGCCGTCCCGTACGTCCGGAAGCGCGCGGCTCATGATAACGCTCATTGCGTAACTGAGGTATGAATCCTTCATCTCTTCTTCGATGAATAAATCTTTTATGTTTTCTCTTCTTTCGCCCATGCGCATTTACCTCGCTTGCTGTGAGAACCTTAATAGAAGCACATTAAAAATCATTACCAGTTTCGTTTTCCGTCATTTCTTCGTGCCTTTGTGCCTTCGTGTGAGGACATTTTTGAATACGTAGCTTCTTCATCGTTTTGTATAACCGGAGCAGTTGCTTTATCTCAAAAAAGGGTTGTTTCTTTTCTCTTCTGCAATAGTTGTGGATTGGCCATGTCCCGGATAGACAACCGTCTTTTCATTAAGCACAAATAACCGTTCCCTGATGGCCTGAACCAGCCGTTCCTGGCTGCAGCCGGGAAAATCCGTTCTTCCAATACCATCCTTAAAAAGGGTGTCACCTGAAAACAACACGGGAGGCAATTCGCCCTCCCGTGTTTTACTGAACAAACATATCCCGCCCCGGGTGTGTCCCGGTGTGTGGATGACCTCAAAGTCGCATCCCTTAATGGAAACCACGTCTCCGTCCTTCAAAATCCGGTCTGCCAAAGGGGAGCGCACCGTAGAACCGCCAAAAAAGGCGGCAAGGATAGAGAGATTTTTTGCCGGGTACGGCAGCATATCCTGATCTTCCTCATGAATGCATAACTGTACGTCCGGAAACCTCTTTTTCAGCGCCGCGTTGGCGCCTATGTGGTCTCCATGCCCGTGCGTAATGACAACCAACCGGGGGATCAGCCGCCGTTCCATGATAAACGCAGTGATAACTTCCGCATCCGCGCCGGGATCGATAACGATTGTCTCGGAAGATGCGCTATCGACAACGATATAACAGCACACCTCCAAAGGCCCAACATTGAGCTGATGGATAACCATACATCCTCATTTGCACTTATGCAGATAGTTTTCGATTAACTCCTTCAGATCGCAACGTCCCTTGTTATCATAAAGACCGATAATCTTTCGTTCCCTTTCCGCATTTTCAACGGCGTCTGAGGCGTGTGCGGCGTTCTTCATGATGTCTTCACCATAAATCCTTCTGATTTTGCCGGGTTCGCCCTGTTTTGAGTTTGTGGGGCCGAGGATGTTTCTGATCTTTAATATTGCGTCGGGTCCACGATACAGGATGGCAAGACAACGCGCCGTTCCCGGTTTTGCCTTATCGGCCTGAGTTGCCTTATCAGGATCAACTCCCGTCATATACTGGACTATTTTATTAAATTCATGTCTGGCATTCATATCTTTCAACTGTTCCGACAGTTGCTCGGCATGGATGCTGACAACAGAGGCAGGCACCTCAAAAGAAAAGGTGGTTTTAAACCCTTCACGCAGTTTTTCGGCAATCTTTTCCGGCTTGGGTTTCAGTTTTTCCCTGAAAATGTCAACAAGCGGTCCATAAAACTCGTTTGCCTGGTCAATGCTCAGCCGCAGCAGCTTCATACCCACAATGTACAAACCCGTTCTTGAAAACATATCAATGATATTTCCGGGCAGCGGGCTGCGGTCTTCAAACGGCTTCAGGATAACCAGGGTCGTCTCCGGCTTTGACCCTTCGGGGAATTTTACGATGTTTTCAATGACCCCACCGTCTTGTGTTATGTGTTCTGCAAACAAGGCCAGTTGCTTATTGTTCGTTACCGGATCGGCAGAAGATAAAACGGCCGGTTCAAAATACTCTACCGTGCCGTCAGAACTCTCCACGTAATCACCAAAGCTGCCCCGGATGGTGTGGCCCTGAAAGCTGGTAATGGGGCCAATTACTTCGTCTTTAAGCTTTTCAATAGCGCGTTTTCCGCGAAAGAAGAGCAACAACATCCTGTTGGTAATCCTGAACTTGTTTTCTTTGCGGAAGTTGCTGTTCACATAGTTTACCATAACCTTCTTCCACGCGGGCTTCGTGTCCTGTTCTTCAAGGGTTGCGCAGTATTTATCGACAAAGGTATCGCTGGGGGCGAACATGGTTGCCCCAACGATTTCAAGGTCAGTGAGGGAAAGCAATCGTCCCAAAATACCGCCTGTACGGCTTTTTAAAAGGCTGTAAGGTGTAATCAAAGCATAGGTTAATTCGTCCGGCATAATCTGTTTTTTCTCCAAAAGCGAAATAAATAAAATATTCCCCATGTCCAAAAAATAGTAAGGAGAAAGAGAGGCAGGGAAAAGCCTGCTGCAACCGCTTTACTTCTCCCAAACCCTCTTTCTCCTTTGGGTTTCCATTAATTCAACGATTTTAGCAGAATCCGTGAGACAGGTCAAATACTTTTGTAGAACGAAGCGATTGCTTCGTCACGGGCGAAGTGGCACTTCGCCCTACATCGAAAAAGTCGCCGTAGGCATAATTTAAGCACAAACACCTCCTGCACATAAAGCTTGTATTGAAAAAACCTTGACAATAGGTATGTATCATGTTATTTTAATCCAGCAATGAGTAACGGTTTATGCCGATGTGTGTAGAATTTCCGGCTTTTGGCGGGGAATTCACCATACGTTACTTTTTTCAAGATGAACCGCTGGTTTGAGTTGGAAAGCAGTTGTGTTCATTAACGGAACGCACATACTTTCCGGGTGTCCGTGGGTCATGAAACCTGGAAAGTACCAAGGTGGGGCTGTAGCGCAGTTGGGAGCGCGTTTGAATGGCATTCAAAAGGTCAGGGGTTCGACTCCCCTCAGCTCCACCAATAAATTAAGCAGATACGCATTAGTCATCCTGGAATGTGCCATATAATCGGCTATTGTGGCGGATAAACCTCCGCGCTACGGAATTGTTTCCCGTGAGCGCCGATCCCTTGTGGTCGGTCTTTATTAATACGATACCCATAATGTAACACCAATCCATTGCGACTGACCGGTGGAGAGGGATGAACCGCCCGCGCTACGTCCCAAATAATCTAATAACTCAAATCACCAAATCACCAAATCATTGAGCATTATAGCCCTGTCCGCCTCGTACACACCATACGTAGTAGCCGTCGTTGCTCTTATCGAGGCCGTCCACGCCACCATCGCTGAAATCCACGCCCCATGCGTTACTGGTACTGAAAGCAAGGGTAGTAGACGACCAGTAGTAGTCCGACCGCACATTGGTAAATGGATGACCACTTGGTAGGCTTGGATTTGACTGTGTCGGGTCTACCAGACTTGCCAACTCCTCAACCGTGGGGAGCCGCCACCCTTTACGACCACCCACCGTTTTCATATAGGCGTAGGAAATAGCACCAGCCCAATTTCTCGCTGTTGTGTCAGGGGATTTTTCCCACACAAGCCCTGTCTCCTTGTCAAGCACGGCAGCATTGTCCAGTACCAGTTGAAATCGCTCAGATGCACGCAGTTTCTGGCTCCACGCGGGTGGGACGAATCCCTTGCTGGCAGCAAAGGTAAGTTCATTGAACCCCACAAGTCCTATAAATGTCGCCAGTAATAACCCTAATATTTTACATTTATTCATCTTCTCTTCCTCCTTTTGTCTTAGATTTTTCAGATTATAAAGTTTTACTTCCTTACTTAATTATTGACTCAGTGTTGAAAAACGGCAAGTCTCTCCTTTTATGTTTTCTGCAATGTCCGTAACACTGTGCAGTGCTTTGATGGTATCATAGTCCTTTAGTGTATGCTTGTCAATAATCATAATGCCCCGATAGGGGCAACACAATCGTAGCCCACTGCGCAAGCGGTGGGAAATCATTGTTAGTATATTTTGAAGCCCCGTAGGGGCGACACAATTACCTCAACTGTTTTTGTATACTATCAAAAAACACCGAAGGCCTAATTTAAGCTTACGCAGTGGGCTACGGTTGTTACACCCCCCAGGGGTGTCTTTAGTATTGCCGCATAACAAAATTCCTTGTATATTTCGAAACGTTGCAAGCCGCAAAATGTTTCGGCTCTGTCTACAAGCCTAAATCGGCCAGCCGTTGACATAAAACAGGGTGTTAAAATTTTGTAGTAATTGAAATGGTTACTTTGTAATATAGTACGTAACTTTTGTTTCGGGTTCTTGCCTACTCTTTTAAAAAAAACAGCAAGGGCGAGTGGTCTGTTGGATGCAGCCGGCAGCCTCTTTTTTTTCACACATTTAATCGGTAATGAGCGAATGAAACGTCTATCAGTTGTTTGTTTTACACTTTTGTTGTTAATGTCTTGTGCTACGACTAAAAATTCAACACAGAATGACGATGGAACGGGAACGGCTGCGGCTGTTGACCAGGAAGCGCCTAAAGAAAGTACGGGTGGAGAACAGCCGGATGCCGGTGCGGAAAGGAATGTGGTTGTATCTGAGTTTATCCTTGGACCGAGCGACGAGATAGAGATAAAGGTGTTCCGTCACGATGAATTGAATAAAAAAACACT
>JACVXV010000213.1 GCA_015661205.1 Candidatus Brocadiaceae bacterium | reverse complement strand
TACCCATCCTGCAAACACTTACGAATTCTGAATACAAAGATGAACCATGCGCTTTCTATAAACAACTGCCCTTGTTCAACTTATGATTGGACACTAGTGCATTGTAATATACTTTCATCGTCTTTACCTTCTTACCTGCCCATTCCCAAATACAACAAATTTGTATGACGTGAGTTCCTCAAGTCCCATCGGGCCTCTGGCGTGGAGTTTGTCGGTGCTGATGCCGATTTCTGCGCCCATGCCAAATTCGAAGCCGTCGGTGAAGCGGGTGGAGGCGTTGACGTACACGGCCGCCGAGTCCACCTCCCGCGTAAATTTCAGGGCATGGTTGACGTTTTCCGTAATAATCGCATCAGAGTGGCTTGATCCATAGCTTGAAATATGGAGCATGGCATCGTCGAGTGAGTTTACCACCTTCACATTGAGGATCAGATCGAGGTATTCATTATAAAAATCTTCGTCCGTCGCCTTCGTTAGGTTGACGGGCGATCCGCCCTTGCGCAGGATGGCGCACGTCCTTTCGCAACCCCTGATTTCTACCGCCGCCTCTTTCAATCTTTTTGCCATGGAAGCTAAAAAGACGGGGGCAACCTTTTCGTGCACCAGCATTGTCTCCATTGCATTGCAGGTGGCCGGACGTTGCGCCTTGGCGTTGAAACATACGTCCTCCGCCAGTTTGAGGTCGGCAAACTCGTCCACGTAGGTGTGGCACACGCCTTTGTAATGCTTGATGACGGGGATGGTGGATTTTTCCACTACCGCCCGGATGAGCGACTCACCGCCGCGCGGGATGACGACGTCAACGTATTTGTCCGCCTTGAGCAGGTAATCGACGGCCTCTCGGTCAACTACTTCAACGATCTGAATGCACCGCTTGTCAAGCCCGGCCTTTTCCAGCGCCGATGTGAGTATTTTGTAGATGGCGACGTTGGAGTGGATGGACTCCTTCCCGCCGCGCAGGATGACCGCGTTGCCCGCTTTCAGACATAAGGCCGCCGCGTCTGCGGTTACGTTGGGGCGTGATTCGTAAATGATGACAATGACGCCGATCGGTACCCGCACCTTCTGTATCTGGAGGCCGTTCGGTCTGGTGTGTCCGGACATAATCTGTCCTACGGGGTCAGGTAGGCCGATGATCTGCCTGACGCCTTCAGCCATGGCCTTGATACGGCTGTCGGTAAGGCGGAGGCGGTCAATGATGGCCTCGGACAACCCGTCCCTCTGTGCAGCCAGAATGTCTTTCTCGTTTTCCGATTTAAGCGCGGCAGTGGCGGCGATGATCCCGTCTGCGATGTTGTTCAGCGCCGCGTTTTTGGCATTGGCGCCGGCCGAGGCAACGGCCCGCGACGCCGTTTTCGCGCCCTTAACAACCTGACTGATGTAGTTTTCTATATTCATAGTGGTATGAAATGAGATAATAGGCGGACGAAATAAGGATAATCAGGGCGGGAAATTGCCAGGGAAACGGACCGTCAAAGAGAAATGCTTTCCAGCGATTTTTGAACGACAGGGTAACCGGTTCCTGCTTTACCATGTTTTTGACGCGAAAATTATATCGCGGATAAATAATTTCGTCTGCCCCTAAATATCCGAAGCGTTCACGCGCCTCTTTTTCTATGCGGCCGGAGTCGCCTTTCAATGCAGTAAATTCATCCTCAAGCCGGTTGGTTTCCACCTGCAGACGCGCGGTCTGTTTTTCAAGCAGTACCTTTGTGCCAGCCATGCGGAACTTTTCCTGACGTGTACTGCTGATCATCGAAGAAAATAAGATCACAACACCCGCCGTCAGGAACACCATCAGGATAAATTTGCCGAAATAGCCGTTCCCGTCCGCGTTTTCACCGCGGCCTTTTAAGATAGCGTGTGGGGGGATGGAAATACTGTCACTTTTTACGGTGTTTGCCTTTTTGTCTGACATAATTTGCCTCCGTAAATTGCATTATCGGAAAGTTCTTCTTCAATACGTAAGAGTTGGTTGTATTTGCTTACCCTATCGGTCCTGCAAAGGGAGCCGGTTTTAATTTGGCCTGCATTGGTGGCTACGGCGATATCGGCGATGGTTGCGTCCTCTGTCTCCCCTGAACGATGGGAGATTACGGTGGTATACCCGCTTTGTTTCGCCATTTCAATGGCGTTGAGCGTTTCCGTGAGTGTGCCGATTTGATTAACCTTGATTAGGATGGAATTCGCCACGCCTCGTTCGATGCCTTTGGCAAGGATTTCCGTGTTGGTCACGAAAATATCATCGCCAACCAGTTGTACCTTGTCGCCAAGCTTATCAGTTAATTTTTTCCAGCCGTCCCAGTCTTCTTCAGCAAGGCCGTCTTCGATACTACGGATGGGATATTTGCTTAAAATCCTTGCATAGATGTCTATCATTTCGTCGCTGGATTTCTTGGCCCCGCCCTCGGCGCGCAGCACGTACTTGCCGCCCTTGTAGAATTCACTGGCTGCGGAATCTATCGCCAGATAAATATCCTGTCCCGCCTTGTAGCCCGCTTTTTTAATGGCGTCCATAATGAGGTCCAGCGCCTCTTCGTTTGTCTTGAGATTTGGGGCAAAACCGCCTTCATCGCCCACGTTGGTGTTATATCCCTTTGCCTTCAGCACGGAGCGGAGGTTGTGAAAAACCTCGGCGCCCATGCGCAATGCTTCTGCAAAGGTTTCCGCCTGGACAGGCATGATCATAAATTCCTGTATATCAACGTTGTTGTCCGCATGTTTACCGCCATTAAGGATATTCATCATAGGCACAGGCAAAACCCTTGCGTTCGTGCCGCCAATATAGCGGTAAAGCGGCAACTGCAAGGCGTTGGCCGCTGCCTTGGCGACGGCCATTGATACGCCTAAAATGGCATTGGCCCCTAGTTTTTCCTTGTTTTTTGTATTATCCAGACGGATGAGAAGGTTGTCGATCTCAACCTGTTTGGTAGCATCCATGCCCTCGAGTTTATGGGCAATAATTTCATTTACGTTTTTAACCGCAGTTTGCACCCCTTTGCCCATATAACGGGAAGTATTGTCCGTGTCTCTCAGTTCCAGCGCCTCACGCTTGCCCGTAGAAGCCCCCGACGGCACCGCGGCGCGCCCCATAAAACCTTTTTCCAAAAACACATCAACTTCCACGGTGGGGTTACCTCGGGAATCCAGAATCTCCCGTGCTTTTAGACAACGAATGATAGCCACTGGTGTCTCCTCAATTAGTATATGTATAACTCTGAAATATGGTGAGTTATGGAAAATCGAATTTAGATGACCAAACGGGAGTACCATTATATCCTAACCGATTTTGAACAATCAAGCACTTTTTGTGACAGTTCGATTGAATTGTAATACGAAATAAGATATAGTGTAAGGTCATTTGGAGTTTGTTGAATAAGAAAAGCACCGAATGCAGGCAATTTTATTGTGGGGTGGGTTAAGCAACGGCAAAGCTACTGAAGGTATAAAATCAGGTAATATGAGCAACAAACGCACAAAAATAATAATGAAAATATTTACCATAGACATTGAAAAAGGTGAAAAGTTTTATATTGCACAGTGCAGAGAGCATTCAAATTGTTTTACTCAAGGCAAAACTATCGAAGAAACAATCCATAACATAAAAGAGGTTTTAGCGCTTATTTTAAGCGTTAAGCGGCTGAAATTGAATATTATTCTAAAAAACGATTTGGTAAATGCCCTTTAAAGATATGCAAGATTCCCGATTCCTTTAAAATTACCGGCACATACCTTACCGCAAAGATAGGTTGTGCCGCCCCTACGGGGCTAAAACAATAGGTGTTTATCTTCTACCAATATTTAGTTCCTAACGGAACCAGCACGTAGACATTCTATGTCAAGCTCTTTTTTTCTTTTTAGAAAAAAAGAGCTAAAAAGCCTTTAAAAATCGGGGATTATAAAGCCATCGCCCAAGGGACATTTCTTGCTTTGAGGTTTTGAATATGCAGCGTTTCATCGTAAGAAGTTCCCTGCGACCAGACAGCAAAAAGGATTTTAGTCCATTTTTTAGCGAGGTTTCGCAGGATGGTACCATGGCATTGGTCTCTCTCTTTGTGATAATCGTAATAAGCCCTTGCCCAGAGAGAGTAGTTGATACTGGAAAATGCCCAGTCGTGGAATGTTCTTCTGAGTGTCTTGATGCAGGCGTAACACAGAGAGACCTTTCGCCATTTTCCGCTTCCTCTGACAACCGGCACGCAGCCGGAGAGTTTTGCGATTTCCTCTGCGGCCTGGAAGCGGTTATGACCGTCTTTGCTGTTTGGCCCAAGGGTTGCGGCCAGTTCTGGCGCAAGACGGTTGCCCACGCCCGGCAAACACTTGACCGAATCTGATTCGGGAAGCGTATTCAGAATATCCTGGATTTCTTGTTCATAGTGGTTAATATGTTCTTTCAGGTTTTCGAGCTGGCCGAGGAGTATTCCCAGGCGAAGTCTTCCGGAACGGGCAGTTACCGTATCGGGCTGAAGGGTTGGAGATTGAATGGTTTTTCAGAGTTCATTGGCTTTTGCGGGACACGGGTAGCGATGTTTCTTGAGAAACGTCAGGAAGAGGTTTGAGTGGTAGAAACAGGTGGCGGTCTGTGCGCAAGATATTTCCGAGCGATAGTGCATCAAGAGTATCGGATTTTGCCTTTGAAAGCACGTGCCGATCCTTGTAGCGGTTGGCTGCCTTTGGATTGATGGCATAGACGGTGTAGCCTTTTTGCAAGAGTTCGTGTACCAGAAGTCCGCGGCTTGTTTCGATAGCAACCAAAACGAGATTGGGTGACGCTTGGTGGTTTGCAATGTTTGAATGAAGAAGGGCAAACCCGTCACAGGAGTGGTCGATCCGGAATTCTTCGAGTATTTTTGCTGAGTCATCAGTAATATGGATATCATGATGATCATCAGCCCAGTCAATGCCAACGTAAATCATTATTTGCTCCATAACATTGTCTCCTTGCATAAAAAAGTGTTTGTGTGCATCCAGAGAAGCGAGCTATTTCTGTTACCCGTTGATAGCCTTATATGGACTTTTTTCA
>JACVXV010000070.1 GCA_015661205.1 Candidatus Brocadiaceae bacterium | reverse complement strand
ATACTGCATCCTGATCCTGTTTTCATTTAGGTCGTCTTGGTCACCCTTTTCGGTCACATAGTGTCCGACGTCCGTCTGTATCTTAGACCTATGGCCTTTAAAGTAATAGTTTACACCCCCGGTATATTCCCTTTGGAGGTCATTAGCCGCGTCAGTGTCCGTATCAAGCATGGAATATCGTACTGCAAGCTCCAGTTTCTTTGGCATTACGAAATAACCTGCCTGGCTGAAAAAACCATTGGATTGCACCGTTTCACCGCCGGATTCAGGGTCGTCACTCCTCATAAAATACTCGTTGTGCCATGAGGCGCCCCGGTATTTCATACTCAGTTCAACTACCCCCAGTATGCCATCGGAATCCACAAGCTTTTCGTCTCTCTCCTTTGGATTAATAACCACGGAGGCTGCGACGGACGCCTTGAATTTATCCGTATACTTCAAATCCGACTCATCAACGGTGTCGTATTTCCCAAACGGGTTAAATCTTATGTTGAAGACGTACATAAGTTCATTGTTCAGATTATCTTCCGTGCCCCTGTCTTCATCATCCTCGCCGGCGCCCTGAAACATCGACGCATGGTATTCAATATGTCCCTCAAAGGGTTTTCCATAAATATCAAATCCATAATCCCGGTCCTGATCAAATTGTTCGCTGGCTATAGCCCTGTCCTGGAGGAGTAGCTTTGCAGAGGTGGTCATCCTTTGCTGGTTAAAGGGTACCTTAAAATATCCAAGCTTGGCATTTAATTCTTCCATCGGAGTCCAGTACACGTAAAAATCCCTAACGCCAACGTCAAAACTATCCCCATCCAGTTCGATGTAATAATGCGTCATTTTGCTGTATATGTTTCCCCCCAGGCAAAGCCTTGCCCTGCGGACGTCCATGTCATTTCTGTCCTCTTTCCCAAAATCTTCGTCATTATCTTTAAACGTATACCGGAATTGCATCCTACCACCGATACCCAATGAATATTTTTCATCGTTGGATCTGAACACGAGAGAATACTTTTCTTCATCAGGGGTGAAGAGGGCTGTAACCGAAGACATGCCAAGCCCCAATTTTTTCCTTGCTTCGTCGGTGGATAGATAGTCCTCAAAGGTATGGATCATCTCTTCCTTTGTGGCAACCGGGGCAGGCGCTGAGCTCAGCGATTCTACACGGTTTTTTAGCGCCTGAATCTGTTCTTGCTGCTTTTGAAATGATTCCTCCATCTGTTTTAACTGCCATTGCAAATAATCCCGCTCGCTTCCGGATNNNNTTCCGGATATCTCCTCGGTTTGTTCAGCATCCCTGGCGAAGGCATTTCTCATAAAACCCCCACCCTGCACGCCACTTAGTATCATTACTGACGATACGATATATTTCAAATACTTACTGCGCATAGCAACCCCTTTCTTTTTCCTTGAAAAAACAACGATGTCTTACTATTAACAGATATCAAAACAACTAACTTACGCAGAACATAATAACCACTGAATATTAAGACAATATTAAGATTGTGTTAAGATTGTGTTAATTTTTAGCAAGATAGAAAAATTGTTATGAGGTGTTTTTTGGGGGGGGAACAAAAACATTTGAGGTATTTGTGCCGCCCCTACGGGGCTTCAAAATATACTAAGGGATTAACAATAAATAACATGAACAACTTTATGTTGCTGCGCCATCAGGGCTAAAGCCCCGCTAGGACGTGTACCCACTAACCCCAGCCTTAAGGCCTTAGGTTTATACACATCTTTTCACTCAAAAACATGAACGAAGCATGAAGAATGCCAAGTTGTGTGCTGTCAGGGCTAAAGCCCGGCTTGGCGTGTGTCTGGCACCCCAGCCTAAAGGCTGGGGTTAGTGACGGTCTTATCTATTGGGCTTTAGCCCTGACACTGCCTGATCTTCGAAGTGTCGGACAACAAGCTTGTTCAGGTTATTTATTGTCAACCCCTACGCTTACGCAGTGGGCTACGGTTGTGTTGCCCCTATCGGGGCATTATGCGTAGCATTAAGCCCACCCCATAGGGGTGTAACAACCATAGCCCACTGCGCAAGCGGTGGGACAATGAGAAACACACCAATTTAGCCCCAGAGGGGCGACAGAAAAGGAGGGAAGAAGGCATTTTTTAGAATTGATTGAAACTATTGGACTATTTTCCAGTGGCGATAACCGTGTTAAAGACGTTACCATGGTACGATAAAGACGGGGCTTGTTATTTCGTAGCAGATGAAAACTTCCAGAGAAAAGGGTTGAAAATACTTTCTTAATGATATAGAATCACACGAGAAAGGAGATACATTATGAATGCATATAAATATCATTCTATTGTAAAAGAAAATGGAATAGTTGAATTGCCGAAAATCCCCATGCCTAAAGGATCAAGGGTTGAGATAATAATACTACCGGAAGAAGAAAACTTTGAAATGATGCAGGCGGCAGAAAGCAGTATAAAATTCTGGGAAAATTCAACGGACGATGCCATCTGGAATAATGCTTAAACAAAGAGATATTGTTCTTATACCCATCCCTTTTACAGACCTAACCTCCCAAAAAAGGCGTCCTGCTGTGATAATCTCCTCAGACAATTACAACGAAACACATGAAGACGTCGTAGTTGTCGCGCTAACCTCAAATACCGAACCACGTGATTTCACAATCACCTTAACCTCCGATGATTTGGAACAGGGCGCTTTAAAAGTAACAAGTATGATACGGACTGACAAAATCTACACCCTGAACAAGTCAATTATAATCAAAGTATTCGGCCGTGTAAGAACACACATCCATTTAAAACTAAAAGAATCCTTCCTGGAAATTATAGAACAACACTACACCGTAAATTAGACAGGAGTAGCTGCAATAGTGAAAACCTTGACAAGAGAGGAGACTTTTGCGGAAGCGGATGGCAAAATTGTAGGCACGGATTTATCCTTTTTGTAGAGCGAAGAGGTGCCTCGCTCGCCATAAAAAGCCACGGTTATAGAACGAAGTACCACTTCGTTCTACAGGTGAAAGTCCCCGGAGGCGTAATTCAACGTATAGGAATTTCAACGCAATCTCGTAGCGCGGGGGTTTATCCCCCGCTAGACACGCATACCCAATGCCATTGCCAACCATAAAGGTCGGCGCTACAAATGCCGTCGCTGTAGGCGACCTAATTTAATCTATTTCCGTATTGACACCTTGTTTATTCCCGTACTCACGATTGAACCGCAAATAAAGATGAAAGCCCGTACCACAATGCTACCCTATCGCCCCCCCCTATTGCAATATAACCGTATCCGTTCCTACCGCGCTTGCAGCGCGGCTGCCTGCGGGATTATGCCATATATCATCGTAAGTGGCAGGAGTGGCGTTGTAGTAACCGCACGTAGCGGTTCCTTTCCAGTCAACGTGTCCATCAATAAAGAGAATATTTTGACCATTTTGACGGTGGTTGTTTGAAAGCCAGGTGGTGGTATCCGTACCCAGCCTGTCGGCGGCAACAACCACGCTCGTGTCATCCGCTGACGTGTGATTGTCATCGTAGCCATAACTGCACGTGCTTGCCGTGAAAGAGCTATTTGTCGTCGTTAGGGTTAAAACGGCAATATCAGTAACACCGGCGTCACTTGGGCATTTAAACACCTTTTTGTCGGGGACATATTGATCATACAGCTTTCCCAGCGATTGTAATTCCTCATCCGCGCTGCTGCTGTTCGTAGTCGTTGGAAATGTCTGATTATTATCATAAGCATAAAGGTGAAGCGCGCTGCCCAACTGTTTCAGGTTTGAGGCGCATTGCGTCCGCCTTCCTAATTCGCGCGTCTTGCTTAGGACGGGGAGAAGGATACCTGCCAGGATGCCAATAATGGCAATTACTACGAGCAATTCAATTAGCATAAACATCGTATCTCTTTTTGTATCATGGCAAACGTCCACCCTATTAACAAAAAAAGGGTAATATTCAATGACGAATATTACCCTTTTCCATTAATACCAACGATTATTGCAATATTGCCGTATCTGTACCATTCCATGGTTGGCAATAAACGGTACCCGTGCCAGCGGCACGTACCCCAGCAGATATGGTACCACCTACACCATACCATATGTTGTCTAAAGCACCAGCAGAGAAGTAACCTGCAGCAGCAGTGTTTTTCCATTCTACATGGCCATCAATATAAAGAACATTTTGCCCTTTATGATTGTGGTTGTTAGAAAGTCCTGTGGATGAAGCGTCTGACCCCAGCTTGTCCGACGCAATAGATGTGCCTGTATCATTTGCTGATGTATGATTATCATCGTAACCGTAACTGCAAGAACTCGAACCAAAAGATGTTGCTGAAGTAGTATATGGCACTAAGGTCATTACACCAGATCCTATTGTATCGACAACAGTACCGTCACTTGGACATTTGAAGACCTTTCTATCGGTAACGTACTGATCGAAAAGCTTTCCGAGCGAATATCGCTCGTTATCAGCATCTGTGGTGCTGGCCGCAGTACCATTCGTTGCTGAACCACCGGTTGGGAAATTCCCGCCGTTGTCACTGGCATACATATTTATTGCAAGACCGATT
The DNA here is from genome assembly GCA_015661205.1 of Candidatus Brocadiaceae bacterium. GTDB lineage: Bacteria > Planctomycetota > Brocadiia > Brocadiales > Brocadiaceae > JACVXV01. Next base: position 13,166 of record JACVXV010000070.1, on the reverse strand, counting down.
TGCTTCAAGTTTGAAGCACACTGCACCTGCCGCGCCGATTCTTTTGCCTTACCCAACACAGGTAACAAGATACCCGCAAGGATACCAATAATAGCAATTACTACAAGCAATTCAATTAACGTAAAACCCGCGCTTCCCCTTTTCTTAATCATACCAATGTCCTCCTAAAGAATTGTTAAGATTGTTACTGTAACTATTATCAAGCGATATCTATAATCTTTAAATATCCCCTCCCTTAAAAAGTTGTTGTTTTAATCACTAATATAAAACAAAATAAGTACTTACATTATACCAATACCAAAAACATAGTCAAACCTAAATTCTATAAGCAGGCTTTCGCATATTTACCGTATAGGAATTTTTAATTAGGCCTTTCGGCGACTTTTTCGATGTAGGGCGAAGCGCCGCTTCGCCCGAAACGAAGCAATCGCTTCGTTCTACAACTTTACATTAAATCGAGCCTATGGCGGCTTTTTTTGCACACAGGGACACGGGCACCGTGTCCCTACTTTGAAATTCCTATACTTCAAAGTTAGGCCTGAAAGGCCGACAGGATATAGCGGGGGGTGAAGCCCCCTGTAAAGATAATAAATAATATAAGCCCCGAAGGGGTGGCAGAACATTTTGTTTTCGTGTCAAAACAATCATAAATTTTAGAAGAAAAAGGCATTGTTTTTCTTAATACGAAGTACATTATTCCAATATTTTTACCAATAAAAAAAGACCCTCGACAACGTCTTTCGTTGCCTGGGTCTTTTTGATAATCTACCGTTAAGTAGCTTTTCATGTCAGCATTTTGGCAACCTGGCACTCTTCTTTGCTGAAGACCCATGGCTTTGCGTCCCAGCCTCACGGACTGGTTTGCCTTTTTCATGGTATTTATAATATCACATTCCTTTTATTATTTCAAGAGAATAAGCAGAACGACAGATTTTACCCTCGATTTATTTTGAATCATGAGGTATGTTATGAGAAGTGGTTTGTTGGTAACAATATAGATTCTTTTTCTATTAATATACCCTCCTACCGGAGCTTTTCAGGATTTTCTTTGGCGGGTGAACCCACCGGTGGTAATTTAAAACAAATACTACGTGAGATAATGATGGATTTTGACCTTATCATAAAAAATGGAACTATCGTTGACGGCACAGGGGCGCCTGGACGGAAGGCGGACGTCGGCATTACGGGTGACACGATTGCCGTAATTGACGGTACTATTAACATAACTAACAACCCATACCTCAATGCAAGTGGTCTGGTGGTTGCCCCTGGATTTGTCGATATCCACTCCCACAGCGATTTCTTATGGCTTGCACGTCCAGAGAGCGATAGCAAGGTACTTGATGGCGTCACGACGGAGATTTGTGGAAACTGCGGTATGTCCGCCTTTCCCCTTCGCGGGAAGGTGCTGGAGCGGCGAGCGCAGGGTCTGTCCAAATACGGAATTGATATCACATGGCAAACCGCGGCTGATTTTTTCGATATGGCCGTGAAGGCCAGCAGCTCGATCAACCGGGCGTTTCTTGTGGGACACGGCAATATCAGGGCGTGCGCCGTTGCGTATGAAAATCGCCCTCCTACACCCCAGGAACTCCTTCGTATGAAACAAGACCTGGAAGAGGCCATGATTGCCGGGGCGTTTGGCATGTCCAGCGGTTTGATTTACCCGCCCGGCTGTTACGCACAGCGCGATGAGTTAGTTGAGATGTGCAATCTGGTGGCCGACCATGACGGCTTTTACTCAACGCATATCCGCAACGAGGCGGATACCCTTGAAGAGGCGTTGTCTGAGGCCATTGACGTGGCCGGGCAATCCGGCGTTCGTTTGCAGGTGTCGCATCTCAAGACTTCAGGGAACCACAATTGGGGAAAGGTTAATGCGGTAAAAGGTTTGATAGAGCGCGCTATTGATAATAAGGTTAAAATCACCTGTGACCGCTATCCCTACACCGCAGCAGCAACCGATTTGGACTCCCTTTTGCCGCACTGGGTTTATGAAGGCGGCATAGAGCAGCAGATACTGAGGCTTAAAGACGCCGCGCTCCGAAAACGGATTGCCGATGAACTGGCGCAAAAGGAAGACGACTCCTTATGGGAAGAGGTGATGATTTCATCCGTTCGCTATGAAAAAAACCGATGGACTGTGGGCAAAATGGTTTCGGAAATTGCCAAAGAATTACGCAAATCCCCGATAGAAACCGTTTTTGATCTCCTGATAGATGAAGATACGCGGGTAGATATCTTTTTGTTCAGCATGTGCGAAGAGAATCTGGAGAGGATACTAGGGTGGGACTTTGTCTTTGTCGGTTCGGACAGTTCCATGCGTTCAACGGAAGGCGTCTTGAGCGAAGGCAAGCCACACCCGCGCAGCTATGGGACTTTTTCCCGTGTCTTGGGAAGGTTTTGCAGGGATAAGCCGCTTCTTTCCCTGGAGAATGCCATTCAAAAAATGACCGGTCTGCCCGCGCAAAAGGTTGGTTTGAAAAAACGAGGGTTGTTAAAAGAAGGGTATTTTGCCGATATAGCGATTTTTGACCCTCAAAAGATTATGGACAGAAGCACTTTTATCGCCCCCCATCAATATTCAACGGGGATAGAATACGTTGTGGTTAATGGACAAATTACGGTCAATAACGGCAAACACACCGGCAGAACCGGTGGCCGGGTATTGCGAAAAACGTAGATGATTAGGGAGATAGGCTGAAGGCTGGTAACAATTTAGTTTTTTGAAAAAACCCTGAATAGTTTCGCCTCGTTCCCAAGCTCCAGATCGGGAACGGGATTGTAATAAAAGCTTTGCTTTGAGCCAGAAAATGACGGCTTCTGAAAAAAGCTAAGCAAGAGCTTCTGGTACAAGCGCATTCCCAGGCTGGAACTTGGGAACGAGAAAAAATACCGAGGAAAAAAACCTGCACATGAACACTCACGATAATAAGGAAAAGACAGAACTTGAGGCAAAGTTTACCTGCCCGGAAGGATGCGATCTCACCACCATTCTTAACGCCATACAAACTATGGGGATTCAGTTTGTAAAGGAGTCCCCATGCCTGCAAACAGACGCCTATCTCGACACGCCTGAGTACACACTCCTGAAGGCGGGCGTTGGACTGCGTATACGGCAGAGAGGCGATATGCACGTTGGGGCATATAAGTCGTCCGGGAAACAGCATGACGCCCTTTTCGAGCGGCAGGAATTTGAATGGACGCCGTCGAACGATGAAATCAAACTCTGGACGGAAGAAAAAAAGCCGCCAATTCCACCGGCAGTGGCAAACAAGCTGAATATTCAAGGGATGCCGTTGCGGAAGGTGCTGGCCGTTGAGACGCGCCGCCACACCGCAATGTTAAGCGGCAACGCCGGTTTTAAGGCCGAGTTGTCATTAGACGAGGTAACCTTTCGCGGACACCGGGGACAAAAACCATACCGGGAGATTGAAATTGAATTGCTGCATGGACATCCTGACCAACTCATGCAGATAGCCAAAGGTCTGCAAAACCAATTGGCGTTGCAACCCGCTGTCGATTCAAAGTACAAAATCGGTATGTTGCAGGTGGGAAAATACGGCGCCGGCGAGGCGAAGGCTTAATGACGTTCGTAACGGAATGGCTCACCGCAGAGACAGTAGAGCGAAGAGGCTCTTCGCTCTACAGCAGGCCAAGTATAGAGCCAGGGGTAAAGCCCCTGGTTAAAGAAATAATATAACAAGCCCCAAAGGGGTAACAGAAAAGGATGCTTAGCTGGGACTGGATACGCATCTTTCCTGGAATTGATTACTTTTTCATCACCAGATGTTCAAGCACCATCTTTCTTGGATGGTTTTCCATGCCGGTAGTCCAGTCTTTTGGCGGCACGATGGTTTCCATGGTTGCGAGGAGCTGTTGGGTATCCAGTTGGTCGTAGATTTGATTCCACACGCATGGGGTTTCCTGCGACACCTCACACTTTCCCTTTTGCGAACCGCCGCACGGCCCGTTCATGAGGCCCTTTGCGCATCGGCTGACGGGGCATAAACCTCCGGTGGTTGCCAGGATACAGTTGCCGCACCCGGCGCACCGTTCCCAAAATACGCCTTGCTCCGTCGGCCCGCCCATAAAGGTGGTGTTCAATCCCGGAAACATCCGGGTCTTGGGGAATTTTTCCGCCATGTATTGCACGCCAACGCCGCAGGCAATGGAAAGAACCGCGTCGCAGTCCTTTATTACCTCTTTAATATCGTCTATAAATTCCCATTCGCACTGACGAAGGGTTGAATCTTCTATCACCTCAAGCTGTCTGCCCTCCAATTGAGCGGAGAGACGGAGTTGCGCGGCAAGCTCGGTCACCTGTTTTTCGCCGCCCGTATGGCATATCGTCACACAGGAACCACACCCCAATACGCACACCTTTTTAAAGCCGGCAAGCATCTGCTTGATTTCTTGAAACGGTTTTGATGACGCTACAATCATGGTAATAGTCCACCACAAAATTTTAGGGAATTATAGTAAATAGGCATTCAGCGACATTTAACAACGTAGTGGCAAGGCGCGCCTTGCCACTACCAGCTAAACAATATCTCTCACGTCTTCAACCATCTTAAAGGCAATCTCAATAATTTCCTTGCCGTTCTGTGACGAAACAAAATGGGTTTGAAAACGTCTGGCGTCGATCCCCACTCCAGCAAGGAGTTGAGTAGTATATTTTGCGCGTTTTTCAATCCATTCCTGTTCTTTACAAAAATGGCAGGTGCTGTCTTTGCACGCCGTTACCAACACACTATGAGCGCCCAATTCAAATGCCCTGAGATACAACGACGGGTCTACCTTGCCTAACCCCAACACACCAACCCTCCGGTAATGAAAAACAAGCAACTCAGCCGTATTTGCTTGACTGCCTTCGTTGTATGCGCCGTATTGGCAGTAAAAGTTAATAACCAGGGGTTTTATTCCACGAATATGTTTGTCTTTAAATACCGCCTCAAGGGCGTCTTTCCCGCGGTCTTCATAAGGAGTCTTAAAAGTGATGGCCTTTGCGGGACATTCCACGATACAAAGCCCGCAGGACTGGCAATCGCCGTCAATATAGGCCGTTGTGCTGCCCCTTTTGATACTTGGCACGTCGAACGGGCACACCCGCACACAGGTAACACAGCCCACGCAAAGGTTGTCATCCACAATGGCACCCGCGCCGCAATTCATGCACCGCTGGGCTTCTTTTACCGCAGCTTCCAGGGTGAACCCCAACTCTACCTCATCAAAGGTGTTCAACCGGTGTTCTGATGCCATGACGGGCATTTCCACCTTCTCTTCTTTTTTGATGAGGCCGATTTTTGCCGTTTCGATATCGGGAACGGCGGGCTTGTCAATCCACTTCTCGTCCTTTACCGTCACGCCCCTTAAAGTATTATGAATGGCGATGGCCACCTTTTTGCCGTGTGCCATACTTTCGGTCATAGTCCCCCTGCCAAGCACAATATCACCTCCGGCATAAATACCGGGGACGTCAACGTTAAAGGTTTGCGGATTGGCAATAATCGTGCCGCCCCGTGTAACCTTAATATTTTCCTGCCCTTTTAAAAAGGTGAGGTTCGAGGCCTGGCCTATTGCCATGATGATGGTGTCCGCTTCAAGAACGGACTCTGAACCTTCATAAAAGGCCGGATTGAATCGTTTTTGCTCGTCAAAGACGTATTTTACCTTGAGAATTTCCAACCCGGTCACCTTGCCGTCTCTGCCGACTATCCGTTTCGGGCCGACCGAATTATGCAGTATCGTGCCTTCATGAACGGCCTCTTCGATTTCGAAATCGGTCGTCGGCATCTCCTTCCTTGATTCAAGGCAGGCGACGCTTACCTTTTCCGGTTTCAGACGCAACGCAGTCCGTGCGCAATCCATAGCAACCGCTCCGCCGCCTATTACCAGTACGTTCTTGCCGATCTTTGCCTTGCCGGTGGTGTTTACCTCGTGTAAAAATGCAATCCCTTTCAGCACGCCTTCAAGCTGCGCGCCTTCGATATTCAAGGTGCGGCTGTCTTGTAATCCGACGGCGATAAAGACGGCTGCATAACCCTCTTTCTTCAGACTCTCAAAGGTAAAGTCTACACCAAGCGTGGTGTTGTACTTGATCTCCACGCCCAGCTTTTTGATAAATTCAACATCGCGGTCTATGACGTCACGCGGCAGGCGATAGGCCGGCACGCCCATGCGGATCATACCACCCGGCGTTGGGCTGCTTTCAAAAATGGCGCATGGATAGCCGAGGAGCGCCAAATCGTTGGCGGCTGCTAGCCCGGCTGGTCCGGCGCCAATAATGGCAATTTTTTCCGAATATTTTCCGGCGGACGGATTTTTTTGTTCTTTCGAATAATTGTCACCCAGAAAGCGCTTAAGCCAGGCGATGGCTACCGGTTTATCCGTACTGTTCCGCCTGCACTTTGTCTCACAGGGATGGGTGCATATACGCCCGCACGCCGAAGGCAGAGAGTTCCGCTCCCGCACCACTTGGAACGCCTCGTCAAACCGGCCTCTGGCGATGAGCTGCACGTAGTCGCGCGCGTCCTGCCGGATAGGACACGCCAGGATGCACGGAGCCTCTTCATTTACATAACTTTTCGATTGTGGGTGATTAATTTGCATTTTTTATGAATAAGACGCCTTATTCTCCCATAACTTTAATAATAAGCCTTTTGCTGCGCTGACCGTCAAACTCAGCGTAAAATATCTTTTGCCAGGTACCCAGGTCAAGCTTCCCCTCTGTCACCGGCACGATGACCTCATGCCCAATAAGGAGATTCCTGAGATGCGCGTCCCCATTGACCTCCCCGGTTCTATGGTGGTAATAATCGTGACCCTCCGGGATCAGCTTGAGGAGCCACTCTTCGATATCCCGGTGAAGCCCCTGTTCCGCGTCGTTAATGAAGACGCCGGACGTTATGTGCATGGCGGCAACCAGTACCATACCCTCTTTGATGCCGCTTTTTTGAAACACCCGATCTACTTCTCTGGTAATATTAATAAATTCGCGCTGCTTTTTCGTGTTGAAAGTGAGGTACTCGGTCAGGGTTTTCATGTGGAGGTATTTTTGCGCAAAAAGGTGATAGGTTTATAAAAAGCGTTATCCAAAATTCAGGATTGCATGTAAAGCATGAATAATTTAATGTCTACCGGTAACGTTGTCAAGAAAAATGAAAAAGCTATTTCTTATTGATAACCTTCGTCATGTACCGCAATAGAAGTAACCTGGACACAATCCCTACAACCTTGCCGTTTCGCAACACAGGGACGGCATGAATTTTCTTGTTCAACAAGGCGGCGGCCACCTTAATTATAGTATCATCCTCCTTCGCGGTAGCGTCCATAACCGGCTTTGACATAATTTCAGTAATACTTAGATTCTTGCACTCCTGACACCTTTTGTCAAAATAACCTTCGCCCATAATCGAAAATAATGCATCATTCATATTTAAATACTTCGGCATAAGCACCTTTAAAAGATCCGTCTCCGTTACAACCCCGGCAAGTTTTTCATGCTCGTCAACCACGAATATGATATGAAATCGAATCTTTCCGAGCATCTCCATAAGGTTCAAAAACGTGCCTGAGATTGGAACTACCGTTGGGTCTGTGCCCATAATGTCCTTAACCTTCATGCTATATCCCCACCCTTTCGCGAAAAAAAAATACCGCTTATATAACGTGCCATATACAAGAAATATAAAAAATGCGTCCGATTGCAAATTTTATATTTTTAATTAACGTTTTTTGTGCTACTCTATTTTACGTTTTCAAATGGGATAATCAATTATTTTAATTAAAAGTGAGGAAACAAACGTTATGGTCTTTTGGATTGCCACACTCATATTTCTTGTATCGTTTGGATTAATCGTCTCAGAAAAGCTTGATAAAACGAAGGTGGCATTGATTGGCGCCGGATCAATGATTCTCCTTAAAGTCGTCACTCAACATGAGGCATTTTATGACGAACTGTATGCAATAGACTATAATGTAATTTTCCTCCTGATAAGCATGATGATCATTGTCGATATCCTTAAAAAAACGGGGATATTTCAATTTATTGCAATTAAATCGGCAAAGCTTGCAAAAGGCAAACCCTTTACGATCCTCGTATTCTTTGCGTGTATAACGGCATTTGCATCCGCGCTGCTCGATAATGTTACGACCGTTTTGCTTATCGTTCCTGTAGCGTTGTTCATTGCGGAGGAATTGGAGCTGGACCCATTTCCTTTTATGATTTCAGAGATCATGGCCTGCAATATCGGTGGCACGGCCACACTCATCGGCGACCCCCCCAACATCATGATTGCCAGCAAGGTACAGCTTACCTTTATGGACTTTATCTATCACCTGACGCCCGCGGTATTATTCATTTTTGCCGGATTTATCCTGACCATGAAACTCATCTTCGGGAAAAAACTGCACGTTAAAGAAGAGGTGAGACTGAAAATACTGGCTATGGACGAATATGCCTTGATTAAAGACAAGGGTTTGTTAATAAAATCTCTTAGTGTTTTAGGGCTAGTCATGATCGGATTCGTTTTCCATGGGATGTTTCACTACGAACCGGCTACCATAGCCCTCTTCGGCGCAGCCGTGCTGCTTATCATCTCAAAAGAGGACGTGCATCACGTCCTTCGGGATTTGGAATGGCCAACCCTTTTCTTTTTTATCGGGTTGTTTATCATTGTGGGTGGCGTTGTCAAGGTCGGACTCATTTCAAAACTTTCCGAAGGTTTGATAACGTTAACAAAACCCAATGCCGGGAGCATGTTTACCCTGGCGATTGTAATGTTGTGGTTTTCAGCGATAGGTGCAGCGATTGTTGACAATATCCCTTTCGTGGCAAGCATGATCCCTTTGGTGAAGGACACAGCGGAGGCCGTATTGCCGGGCGGATGGGATCTAAAACCCCTTCTTCAACATGCAACCCTTATGCCCGTTTGGTGGTCTTTAGCATTAGGCACCTGCCTCGGCGGAAACGGCACCCCGATTGGCGCCTCGGCAAACGTCATCACCATCGGTCTTGCCGGAAAGGCGGGTTACCCCATAACCTTCAGAAAATTCCTCCTCTATTCGATACCGATCACCTTAGAGACGTTGGTCTTGTCCACCGTCTATATTGTGCTTAGATATTATGTGTTTGCGTGAAACATGGGTCGCTTACCAGCGGGCACACGTAGGGTGGATTAAGGCGATTGTCTTTTATCACCGTATCCACCATTAATACACAGCCTCCTTTTTCTTTACGGCATTTGCGGCTTTGCGGTGTTATTTTTTTGTGAATGCACACCTCTTCATCCACCCGGCCCACTGAACCACATGCTTCAAAATAAGTTAAGCGGAAAATATTTCAATAAATAAGTGGTTTTGTTTTATGCAACAGGCATAGCATATTGCAAGAAAACATTGTTGAATATATTCTTGAAAAGGTATAAACTATAGTGAAGGTTTGATGTAAAATAATATGATAATTGAGCAGACTAGTTATAATGTTAGGCACTTTCATAGAGCAATCCACTTACAGATAAAGGAGATGAAGAATGAGGAGAGGCTTCCTGGGTGTTCTAAATTCAATTGCTCGTGAAGCTCGACGTGCTGAGGCTGAGAAGAAGCGACAGCAAAGGGATTGTCTGCAATACCAGCGCCAGCTTGAGAGAACGCAGCGGCTTAGGGACAAAGAGGAAAAGCAGAGATATCTCGAACAGAGGTTAGAAGAAGCGGCGGACAAGAACGTGGAATTGGCGGAACGGCTGGATAGTCTGCGGAGAGTTCTGAATCATACTATCTCCACTAATGACACAATTAGATTCGAAACGCTCAGAATAAGGAAACAATTCAAACCTGTACCAACTCCTAAAAATATCTCCTTAGGTACTAGACCGCCACAGAAAGAAGATTTTGTTGTCAAGGTTAAGACCCCTGGGTTTCTGGAAAAAACATTCGGCTTCAAGAAACGCTATGAAAGCGAACTCGTAACTGCTAACGCGCAATACGAGAAAGCGAGATTGACGTTTGAGCGGGCCGAGAGAGAACGCGAGGAGAAACTATCCCATTTTTTGTCGGAACAGGAGAAAAAGCGCCAGTCTTTTATGACCAAGGCTCAGCAAAGGAATTCGGAAGTCGATGAATTTGAAGCATCATATCGAAATGGAGAATACCAAGCGATTATCACTTATAACACCATGGTTCTGGAACAATCCGAATACCCCGATGGATTCCCGCAGGAATTTCGCGTGGGGTACGCTCCCGAATCCAAACAACTTGTTATAGACTATGACTTGCCTTACGTTGGAGTCATTCCTACCGAAGAGGAATTTAAGTACGTAAAGACGAAAGATTCAATCGAATCAAAGCCACGAAAGGCAACAGAGGTCAAAGAACTCTACCAGGATGTCGTTGCCGCCGTGACGTTGCGTACTCTGCACGAAGTTTTCGAAGCCGATCAATGCGGTCATGTCGATGTTGCCGTATTCAACGGATTTGTTCACGCCACGGACCTTTCCACTGGGCGGCCAGTACACCCATGTTCCTATCCGTCAGGGCGACTCGGGAAGCGTTCTCTGGCATTGATCTCGGCAGAGTTGAGAAACGCGCATGTCTGCGCTCTTTGGGCGCCCAGGTATCGAACCAGCCGCAGGCGCTTCAAGCTGTAAAACCCATTATAGAATTCAACATGGTTGATAAACGGTTTGTGGATCAAGCGGATGTTCTCAGCGAGTTGGACTCACGTCCAAACTTGATGGAACTTAATCCATTCGAGTTTGAGGCTCTCGTTGGTAATCTTTTTGGCAAAATGGGCCTAGAGACAAAACTTACGAGAACATCAAAGGATGGTGGTGTTGATGCGGTCGCCTTCGATACGCGCCCCATAATTGGTGGGAAGGTAGTAATTCAAGCCAAAAGGTACAAGAATACAGTGGGCGTGTCTGCGGTAAGAGACCTCTATGGGACGATGCAACACGAAGGCGCAAATAAGGGAATTTTGGTTACCACTAGCGGATATGGCCCAGATGCATACGATTTTTCAAAGGATAAACCAATAGAGCTAATTGACGGTGGAGGGTTGTTGTATTTGTTAGACCAAGTAGGAACAAAGGCAACGATAATCATACCCAAGGACAACGCATAACTTTGTCCGTAGACGTTGGGCTGGGTTGAGTGAAGCAGTGCCTAATTAACTATTGACTTTGTTGGTAAAACAGACATGTATGTTTGGCATCACCCACCTTGTTGGCTGGCATAATCATATACTTATGTCTGCACCCACCGTTATTTGGTGGGCGAAGCCCACCCTACAATCTGTTCCAGAAAAATTCTATATCAGAGATATCATGGATGTTTTTAGAACCTTTAGAGACAATGAGATTAAATGAGTAAGAACGAAGTCAAAAAAACACTGGGATATGCTAATGAGCATCTGAAAAAGGTTCAAAATGCATGGGACTATCCCACCGATTGGAGTGATCTGTCGATTTATGGCTTATATTGCCTTGAGGCCGCCGTGAAAGCGGCTGCTATTCATTTCAGAGTGGCAATTCCAGCAAATCATTATGAAAAAGCGAAGATAGCTAAGCAGTTAGCGCAAAATCACGGTTTACCGGATATCTCCTCCCTTCTGATAGTTCTCAATTCTGCTCGTAAAGCAAGAGCTTATGGTGATGTTGAATTCCCGGAGAAATTGAATGCAGAAGATATAGCGACACAGATTGAAGATTACGTAATTGCTGTTACAGAATTAATTGAAAGAGTATCGCCATGCTGAATACAACAACACCTTCCGTTCTTGAAAAGATACAAAATTGGCCCAGCGCAGAATCAAAAGCATGGGTGGAAACCCTTTTAGAAAAAGGTATTTCAAGCTATGGTATTAGCGCGGTAGTTATGTATGGTTCTATAGCTAGAAATGTACGTTATTGTGCAGATGTTGATTTATTAATTATTTACCCTGGTAAGAAACCAAAAATTTATCCGCCAATTGATGTCGATGTAAGGATGTATGAAGCGGGTGCGGTAGAAGGTTTGATAAGGGATGGTAATGAAGTGATTGGATGGGCAATTCGATTCGGCATATTGCTGTATGAACAAAATTTCTATTGGAGCGACATTTCCAGAAGATGGAAAAATCATTTGCCGTTACCGTCTCCGGTAGAAGCCGAAAAACGTTCTGAAAGAGCAAGATCACTCCTGGAAGATTTAGAAAAAATTGGCGATGAAGACGCAATCAATGAACAGTTGACCACCATGTTAACACAACTTGGCAGAGCAAATTTAATCCGATCAGGAATTTTCCCTGCTTCACGCCCTGAATTACCTAATCAATTGAGGGAAATTGGTGAAACAAAAATAGCAAATAAGTTATCAAAACTTCTGTCTCTGAGAAAGATTACATAGACAAGAGGGTCGGTCGGGTTGCGTGAACAGACTGGGTCAAATGGACAAATTTACGCTATTTTAAATGCAACGAAATCAGGCTAAAATGGGCAATATTTAAGGGTTCTCCCCCACTTTTAGAATAAAAAAGTTCATTTGGCACAGTCTGGAAGCGAAACCCACTGAAGGTATAAAGGAACAAATACATGCCTAAACTTTTTGCAGACGATACGCTGTGTAACAAAGGATTTGAGATACTTGACAATAAAAAAGAAGTCTGTACAATAGCTTCTCCTAAATTTTGACTTATAAATTCACTTTTAACCGCTAACGTTCAGATTCGACCATGAAAATATTATTATGCTCTATGCCGGATACGGTGCCTCAATTTTCAGCCAATACCTGGAGGGCGCCCAACCTGGCAATCTCTTCTATCGCAGGAAATATAAAACCACATCACGACGTCGCCCTGGCAGACCTAGTGCTGAAACGGGAAACCCTGTTGCCTTCCATAAAAAATCTTATTGAAAGTTACCGACCTGACGTAATCGGGCTAAGCGCAATGACCTTTCAGTTCGACACGGCGCGGCGGCTTGCAGACTACATGAAAGGCTTGTATCCGGGCATAAAAATAGCCGTCGGCGGCTACCATGCCACCCTCATGTATGAAGAAATCGCATCCTCAGAAGAGGGCAAATCCTTTGATTTTGTCGTCAGGGGCGAGGGCGAGAAGACCTTTGACGAGTTATTAGACGCCATCGAAGGAAAACTGCCGCTGGCGAACGTTTTAGGCCTTTCCTACC
>JACVXV010000212.1 GCA_015661205.1 Candidatus Brocadiaceae bacterium | reverse complement strand
ACACTTTCGATACCATGCAAAATAATCCAGACTTGATTATCCCTTTAGTGGCGCAGTTTTGCCGACCATAATGTCTGTTTAATAATGCGCAGTTATATATCCCTCGTGATAAAGAAGGCCGGGTACACGACCTACACGGCAAACGACGGGCGTACAGGGATAGAGATGCTTCATAAGGAATCCCCTGCCGTAGTCGTTCTTGACCTCCGGATGCCCGGTATGGACGGAATAGAGGTCTTGAAACAAATCAAAAAAATCAGCAGCGAAACCCCGGTGATTATTATCACTGCATACAGTAGAGTTCAATCGGCGGTTGAGGCCATTAAACTCGGCGCTTACGACTACCTTTCCAAGCCATTTGATAATGATGAGATTGTGATCACCGTACAAAGGGCTATCAAAGAAAGGGCGATGCAGCAGGAAATCCACACGCTGAAGGCACAACTCAACCACGCCATGCCCCTCTTTGAACAGATGGGCCACAGCGATGCAATCATAAAGCTCAACGAATTGGTGGATCGTGTTGCCCCAACCAACTTTACCGTTGTTCTTTACGGAGAGACAGGCTCCGGCAAAGAAGTCGTGGCGCGGTATATCCACAATCGAAGCCCCAGAGGGGATAAACCATTTGTGGTGTTGGATTGTGGCTCAATTCCAGAGACCTTGATTGAGAGTGAACTCTTTGGATATGAAAAGGGGGCGTTTACCGGCGCAGACCGGCAAAAAGCAGGACAATTTGAAAACGCATCAGACGGTACCCTGTTTCTTGATGAGATTGGGAATCTACCCATTTCCATGCAAAACAAATTACTGCGGGCGCTTCAGGAGCGACAGGTGCGGAGACTGGGCGGCGACAAGGAAATAGCCGTTGACGTGCGGGTCGTTGTCGCAGGGAATGAACGGCTTGAGTCCCTGGTAAAATCCGGGCGTTTTCGAATGGATCTGTATCAACGGCTCAATGAGTTTCACATTGAGATACCCCCCTTGCGGAAACGGAAGGACGACATCGTATTTCTCTCCAAATGGTTTCTGGATGCTACCAATACGGAACTCAACAAACACGTTTATGGGTTTACGAAAGAGGCCCTGGATATATTACTGGCATATAATTGGCCCGGCAATGTGAGGGAACTGAGAAACGTCATCCGGCGCGCGGTCTTGTTATCGTCAGAAATGATTGAACCCGCGTATCTTCCCCCCTTAATAAACACCCTGGAGCCTGAGCAAAGCGCCAGTTTTGTAGAGACGCACAGCAGTGCGTCTTTACACCAGACGCAGACGCACGGCAGTGCGTCTCTACACCGGGAAGAGAATAAAGACCAGGTTATGCCGGGAGAACCGGCAGCAGGTATTCCCGGATCAGGGGACACAACGAAACAAACCATCTCTCTTGACGTGGATATGGACAATGACTTTTCTCTCCATGCGTGTATTGAAATCATCGAAAAAAAGCTCATTGAAAATGCGCTCCTATGGACACAGGGAAATAAGAGCAAGGCGGCTAAGCTCCTGAAAATTGATTACTCGACCCTGCATTACAAGATCAAAGAATACGGAATTAAAATCCTGACAAGAACCGAAATTGCCCGTGACGAAAAAGGCGTCTGAAACTTTTTCATGTAGGGCGAAGAGCCTCTTCGCCCTACAACAGGCCCGAAGGGCAGAAAGTATATAGCCAGGGGTGAAGCCCCTGGTAAATGAAATACTATAACAAGCCCTGAAGGGGCGACAGAAAAGGAATTATCGAATGAAGATACTAAAAGAATCACTTGCGGCGCAAGCCCTCCTGGTAATTATCGTTATCCTTCTCCCCATCCTCACGACCTTTTCCGTGTGCTACTACCAAAATAAGGCGTATGCAATAAAACGTTCCATCGATGACTTGACCATTATTGCAGATGCTTATGAAGGACAGGTCTATCTCTTTCTTGATACGCTAAAACGGCGCACCGAGGATTTTGCCAGTGATGGCCTTATAAAAACCCTGCTTCACAGAAAAACACACGAAAGTAGAGACGCATTGCTATGCGTCTCTGCCGGTAAGCGCAAAGGCTCCGTTGATACCTTGCGTAAACACCTCATAAAGAACAAACTTCCTCTGGGTAACAGCATAAAGACCATTGTTATCCTTTCTATGGACGGACGGGTTGTCGTCTCTACCAACGGGGATGAAATTGGAATGGATTATTCCCGTGAACCGTTTTTCACCACCACCACCACCACCACCACCACCACCACCACCACTATGAAAAACTGTCCTGGCCATGGCGCGCTGCCCGAACTTGCCATTTCAACGCCCATTTATGGTAGAGACGCATTGCAAGGCGTCTCTACAAACAATAACCGTGGTAAGCCTGTCGGGGTACTCGTCAACTTTGTGCAGATTTCAAACCTCAATGAAATATTGTCCGGAAAATATCTTGAAGGGCAAGGCGCGGTTTCCCAGAGTAAAGCAGATACATGGAAAACCATGGAAGTCTATTTGGTCAATAGCAGCAAACTCATGCTTACAGAATCCAAATTCGTGAAAGACGCTATATTGAGGCAGGTCGTTGATACGTTGCCCGTGGAGGCAGGCCTAACGTCAAATAAAGAAATAACCGGATTCTATACGGATTACCGGGGCACTGAGGTGCTGGGCGCCTCCATGTTCATCCCGTCATTACGATGGGTGCTCCTGGCCGAGATTGACAAAAGCGAGGTGCTTGCCCCGGTAAAACAAATGCTCTTCAATGCGTTAATAACGGGCGCTGTTGTTGTCGTTATGCTCGCCTTGCTCTTTATGGTCTTCTTTAAAAAGATGGTAAGGCCGCTCCATACCGTCTCCAGTGCGGCAAAGGAAATAGCCTGTGGCAATTTCGACGTTGCCATCCCCGTTACCATGCGCAACGAGATAGGCGTGCTCTGTGAATCGTTTAACAGCATGGCACGGGATATTAAAATCAAGACAGACGAACGAAATCTGTTTGAGAAAAGGCTCAAGGAAAACGAAGAGAAATACCGCTTGTTGATTGAAAATATACCGGATATTGTGTGGACGTCCGATCAAAAAGGCAACACTATCTACATCAGTGCAAATGTGGAAAGAATTTGTGGATATATCCCGGAAGAAATATATAAGGCAGGAGAAAGCCTCTGGTTTGAAAGAATCCACCCTGATGACAAAGAAAAGGTAAAGGCGGCGTTTGAACTATTATTTACGTCAAACAAGATGTTTGACATTGAGTACCGGTATATGAAAAAAGATGGTCACTGGGTCTGGGTACATGATAGGGCAATGGTAACCTATGAAAAAGATGGCGTAATGTATGCTTACGGCGTGTTCTCCGATATTGCCGAACGTAAACTGTTTGAGCAAAGGCTCAAAGAAAGCAAAGAAATGCTGAGTGCTATTCTTGATAATACCACGGCAGTCATCTATATAAAAGATATACAGGGCCGGTACACATTTATCAACAGACAGTTTGAAGAATTATTCCATATAAAAAGAGATGAAATAGAAGGTAAGACCCCATACCATTGTTTTCCTAAAGAGATAGCGGATGCCCATCTGGAAAACGATCTAAAGGTATTCAATGCCAAAATCCCCATGAAATTTGATGAGGAGGCAACCCACGAAGACGGAACATTGCATTCGTATATTTCTGTCAAGTTTCCACTCGTTGACTCTGTAGGAAACGTGTACGCAGTTTGTGGCATCTCTACGGACATTACCGAACACAAACTGGCAGAGCGGGAACGGCGGGAGTTGAGAGAGCAACTCTACCATATCCAGAAATTAGAGTCTATCGGCACACTCGCGGGGGGCGTTGCCCACGACTTTAACAACATCCTTGCAATTATCATGTGCTACGGAGGCTTGTTGGAAAAGGAATTGGAAAACGATGGTATATTAAGGGAATACGTTCACAATATCCTTGAGGCCGCTAAAAAGGCCGCCGTCCTGACCAACGGGCTACTTGCCTTCAGTAGGAAAGAGGCAATCAATGTAAAACCCATAGACCTGAACGAGGTGGTAAAGGAAATGGGAAATATTATACCTGGACTGCTTGGCAAAGATATTACATTCAAAACCGTACTCACCGGGAAAAACTGTGTTGTGATGGGTAACAGCGGTCATATAGAGCAGGTCTTGATGAACCTGATAACAAATGCAAGGGACGCCATGCCCCGTGGAGGCTCTTTGGTTGTATGCACGGACGTTGTGGCTGTAGAGACGCATGGCAATGCGTCTCTACCACCAAATGGCGAGGCCGGGGAATATGCGCTTCTCTCTGTTTCAGACGCCGGTATTGGCATGGATAAAGAGACGCAGAACAGGATATTTGAACCATTCTTTACCACAAAAGAGGTTGGAAAGGGCACAGGTATTGGGTTGTCAATTGTGTATGGGATAGTCAAGCAGCACAGAGGGTATATCAATGTTACCAGTAAACCGGGGAAGGGCACAACGTTTAAGGTATATTTTCCATTAGTAGAATCGATGGTTGAAGAAGGCGCTGAAAATAATCCCAAATACCTTCCCTGTTCGGTCTATGGAACGGAGACCATCCTCATTGCAGAGGACGAGCTTAAAAGAATCCCCGGATCACTTCACAATAAGCCACCGACAGTTGTAGAACGAAGCGATTGCTTCGTCACGGGCGAAGTGGCACTTCGCCCTACATCAAAAAAGCCGCCGAAGGCCTGATTTAAGGATATCTTTTGTATGGGTAAACAAGTCTTGGAAGAAAGAATACTGTGTCTGTTTTCTAGAATTGAAAAACTCCTTGAATGGGAAAGAGAGATTCTTGAGAAACCGGTAAATAGAAAGAACCGTGAAGAGTTGCAAGAGATTTCTTTAAGGGTCCGGGATACCGTTGATTCACTACGGGTGTATGCAAGGTATTTACTTTTTGAAAGAGAGGTAAACAAAAGGGAAACATGTTAAATACAACGGGACCGCTATTGGATACAGCCGTGGAATAAACCCTATAGGGAAAACGGTATTGACGATTCTAGCCGTCCTTACCAAGACAAACAGTTTACAAAAAATTGGGAATGC
>JACVXV010000211.1 GCA_015661205.1 Candidatus Brocadiaceae bacterium | reverse complement strand
GGCATAACGTTGACAATCGACTTCCCTACAAAGACCACTTCATCCGGCAACACGTCTCCATCCCGTGGTTCAATCTTAATAAAATACACGTCATTCCAAAGAAAAAGATAGTTGTCAAAGAGCGCGCTTCCATTGCCCAGCTTTATATCAGCGCCCGCGCGGTCCTTGCTAAACACCCCAAAGGCGTCCTCCTGACAGCCGAACACCCACATCTCAACAGCCACCTTCTTATCTGGCGGCTTTTTATATTCAACGCTAGCGACCCGGATAAAGGAATATGACAAATAAGGTTCCGCCCCGCCGTCGATATATTCGAAGAGCCTTTCTTTTCCATCGAAGATATCAGGCGCCGATACCCGCTTCCACTCGCCGAAGGTATTAGGAAGGAAGTTGTTGACCGATAAATCAGTTGTCCCTTTTTTGGGGGAGGCAGCCACACTTTTAATCTTTGTTTGAGGCTGGATACCTTCCACAACAATGGCGGACGTCCCTAAAACGGGGCACACCTTTTCACAAAAGCCGCAACCGATACACACGTCCTCACGCACGAAAGGCCTGCGTATTTCCCGCTGCTGCGCGTCCACGTAGGTGTTAAAGTGGATGGCCTTTGTCGGCACCGGGCACACCTCCTCGCAGACGCCGCAGTTGAAGTCCTGCCATTCCTTCTCCAGTTCCGGGAGCCGGGCATAGCCCGCCCAGGGAATGCACCGGTTGTGGTCTATGTGCGCCTTTCCTAAAGAAACCTCACGCTTTTCGTCAAGCTCCAATCGCTTGAGCGCGCCGGATGGGCACACCCGTGTGCATAGCACGCATCCATAATCACAATAACCAAGCCGGGGGATCAGCTTCGGCGTCCACAAGGCCTCAATGCCCCCCTCCAGCAATACGGGATGCAGCCCGTTGGTCTTGCAAACCTTCATACACTCCCCGCAGCGTATACAAAGCGCGACAAATTCCGCCTCGTCCACCGCGCCCGGCGGGCGGATGAGCGATGCCTTCCCTTTATTAACGGCCTTCGTGTAATTCATCTTTATCAACGGAGCCACAACTGCGCCCAGCGCCCCCGTGAGCAAAAAAGACCGCTTGGAAAGGTCTACAGCGACCCTTTGTTCAGGCGATTGCTTACGCCGGAAGGCAATGCTGTTTTCAGGGCATACCTTCAGGCAGGTCATACACAACACGCACTCGCCTTCCCTGGTCTCCTGCCCGCTCTCTCCAATCGCCCCCATACCGCAATTCTCCACGCAGAGGCCGCAGCTTGTGCATGACGACGAAACGGTTCTCTTGAATATTGGCCAGTCGGAAAACAGGGCAAAAAGGGCGCCCATAGGGCAGAGATTGCGGCACCAGTAGCGCCTTAATACCATACCAAAGGAAATCACTACGGCAAACACCGCAAGGAGAATCCCATGCCCCCGGAAGAAAGGCGCATGCTGCGCAAACAGCACGGCGTGAATGGATTGGCGGAGCAAATCAAATACATACCCCACCACCGGCACACCGCAGAAACCGTCCAGGATACCGTTAATCAGGGAAACGACATAAGGATGAACGCATATCGTGTATATGCTTGTTGCCAGGGAAATGGGGTCGAACCACCCGACAAGTTGTTGGCCGAAGAAGAGGCTGATCAGGAGAAAGGCAAGCAGGTAATACTTTAGCCGCCGTCCGTCGTACACACCTTTGTGCGCCTTTTTTCTGGCGGAGGCAAAACAACGGTCGGTAATGTCAATCGTTGTGCCAAGCGGACAAACCCAGGCGCAAAAGAAACGTCCAAAGGGGATGGTAAGAATCAAGATAATCAGCGCAGGCCAGTAGGCCGCGATAAAAACCTTCGCCGCGACCATCGCCCCGATGGCGGAAAGCGGACTCATACGAAGAAACACATTCGCCCCAAAATCCTTTTCCGTAAGGGGGTCTACGAAGAGGAGCAGGTAGAGAAAGAGTGAAAAGGAGAGGTATTGAACAATCTTACGCGCATAATAAGGCAGCATATCTTTGTACTATTTCACCATAAGCCCATTCGGTTCAACGGAAAAAAGCGTCAAAACAACACACTGGTGCAATATTACCGTGAATTGTAGCGATGGTCAAGAAAAAGTCGAATCTTTGTGCGTACCGAATAGGTTTGGTTTTTCATCTTTTTCGCTTGGATTTTCTATGCAACCGAGCCAGGCAGCAGCCGGTCAGGTTTTATTCTCCCAATGCCTTGCGGAAAGCGAAAAGGTGTGTATAAACATGTGGGCGTTGCCCCGGTCTAAGCTATTTCGCCCCTTCAGGGCTAACAGAAACAAAGTTTTGGTGGTAATTATTAGGTTCTCAACTAACACCTATGGAATTCATCCCCCGCTTGCCATGCCTTCCCAATGCCATTGCTGGCCATGAATGCTGGCGCCACACAAAAGCCTAACGTAATGAAAAGAACACCCCAAAGTAATAATATCACGGTACCCCTTAACTACCCAATATACCCGCGATTATCCCAACCTGTAGTGTGGCGGATCTGAAACAAAGTGTCCCATGAGACAAAGTGCCCCATGGGGCACTTTGTCTCATGGGACACTTTGATGAAAAAATCCACACCCCGTTTTGCATTTTTAAGTCCTGTTGTAAATAATTTTTTTACGTAATTCTCTCTATTTTTTGTGGTACCTCCCTCCGCCCACTCCGCCAACCAAAAAATTTTATTTCTAAAAAGAATAATAGTTGTTAACTGTCATTGCAAGGAATGTTACAACCAACGTTGTGCTTGTAATAAACCATCTTCAAAAAATTACTCCGCTAGGAAATCGCTCGTTTGAGCCAAATAAACATGCAATGCAAAGGTGATATTTTTGTCAAATACTGGAATTTTTGCAAAATGGCATTCTGTTTGTGTGTATAGGTGCGCGGATATACGACACCCTATTGGATAATATGGTCAATTGCATCTAGTACAGCGACACATTAATTACGAAACATAGTGTGTTGGCATTTATCCCGTTGGTACTGTGTCTGCCACACCTGTAATGTCTCTATACTAAAATGTATTGTATGCTTAAAAGGTTAAAATTTATTTTATAAGACATTCTTTGCTCGCTGCATGGAAATCCAAGCATAGGCATCAACGGTGATGACCCGTAAAAATTGTGGCGATGCAGAAACATGAAAGGAGTGTAGCATGGGAAAAGGTAGTGGAAAAATTGAGCAATCTACTGGAACTGACACACCATTTCAGACTGGTGAAGGTTTGGACGGTCGCAAGCGTTACATTATTACATTCGCGGAGGGCGCACATGAGGATGGCATTAAAATGTTGTCCAAAGTGACATCAATGAAAAATCTCTTGCATACCGCTGATTGTGGCATTGAGGGTATTTGCATGACGGACATAGCTAGCGCCGGAGCAGTTGTTTTCGACAATCTCGGCATTACTGTCGTTACTCTCGAAAGCGAAGACCACGCCGGTATTGTCGCACAGTCCGGCGAAGAATCTTCCATTCTGGCCATCGAACCGGAAGGAGAAATGTACGCTTTGGGATGCGACCAAAATTACATTCGCGGTTATCGTGACGGCGTGAATCAGTTCTCCGAAAAGATGCTCGCTGGGCAAGGTGGTGAAGCTGGCGAGGAAATGGAGCCTGCTACGACATTTGTAGACACACCCCAAGCAACATGGGGCATCCAAGCAACCAATGTACTGCCATCAAGGTACTCCGGCAAAGGCATCAAGGTTGCAATTCTCGATACGGGCTTTGACTTTAATCACCCGGATTTTGCGGGGCGACTGATTACACCCAAATCATTTATCACCGGTGTGGCTACGGCCCAGGATGGTAATGGCCACGGTACGCATGTCACCGGTACCGCCTGCGGACCAAAAGCTCCGAGAATGGGCCGACGCTACGGTATTGCGTACGAAGCACAAATCTTCATAGGCAAAGTGCTGAGCGATGCTGGTAGCGGTTATGACACAGGCATCCTTGCCGGCATTGACTGGGCCATCACCAATGGCTGCGCGATTGTTTCTATGTCGCTCGGCGGGAGACGGCCGCCGGTTACCGCGTATGAAGTAGCCGCACAACGGGGATTGACCAAAGGGACGCTCATTATCGCCGCCACAGGAAATGACAGCAATCGCCCCACAAGTATACAACCTGTCACATCTCCTGCGAACAGTAAGTCTATCATGGGTGTGGCTTCACTGGACCAGAATCTCGGCATCAGCTACTATTCAAACGCCGGTGGGGGAAAGGATAATTTTATGAAGAAACATGAAATAATAGTTACCGTAGATAGCAAGTATATTGGCAAGGTACATGAGATTGCCAAACAATGCCGCTCTGCTGGAATGAAGGTTGATCAGGTTCTTGAAAGCACAGGCATCATCACTGGGCAAGCAGATCAAGCTGTGCCTGCAAAACTCGCCCGCATGAAAACAATCCTTTCTGTTGAAGAATCCGGCGAGATTGAGCTAGCCCCGCCTGATTCTGAAATTCAATAAATTTTTTTACAAGGAGGTTAAAAGAGGGTATTGACCCTGGAATCCTGAATGCTTTTTGGGATGTGGTGGGTTAAAAAACAATGATAGTGTAGGGAGAACCTTTAGGTTTGCCTTACGCCCGACAATGTTGTTGGGCTTTTATAATGCCCGTAATTCTTCCGCCCCCTCTAAAATTCTGTCCATTTTTTTCGCCTGTCAAATCCTTACAAATGCCTGGGCGGCAAAAGAAGAAATAATATCAGTACGGTCTTTAATTCTGGCCGTACCCGGAGAAACCCTTTTCCATCCAATCGTATTTCAAATGTTTTATCATAGGCATGTGCACAGGGAATTACATGATGTTTAGAAGTAGGAATGGTTGACAAATTACAGAGAGTTAAAAAAAAGAACTAGCCGCGGATTTGCGCGGATAGGCGCGGATTGGGTAAAGAGGCCGGTTGTCCCATGTCCTTAGCTTCGGATGGGGTTTTGCCATTTTGTAGCGTTACGTTGTTATTTTGCAATTGACGTGGCGATATTGGGGCTTAATGGATTGACGTCAATAGTTCTTGTTTTTGGAATGAC
>JACVXV010000210.1 GCA_015661205.1 Candidatus Brocadiaceae bacterium | reverse complement strand
CACCTTTTTCTATGGACATGGTTGGATGAGCAGCGGCCATGCGGACGATGAGTTTCAGGAGGTCGGGTTCGGTAGACGCCAGTGAATAGCCGCGGTAAAGGGTTGTATTCGGCGTATAAGGGACATATTCTTTCCCCAGGTTTTTACACGCCTGCTTGATAAATTCCCCATGTTTTTTATAGTGTTCTTCTACAAAATCTTCGGGAATAACCATTTGGATGTACTGACCGGGTTTGTAGGGGACAGGTTTCGATGGTTTCATCCACAGCTCCATCTTGTCGCTGGTAATCAGCCTTTTCTTGACCACACGGGCCGTGTACCTTTGAACGTTCAGCGTGTCTTTAGGGAGATACAGGCTTACGTCCTTTTCCACCCTGACCTGACACGACAGCCGCACGTATCCATCGCCGACGCCCTCTTCCAAATATTTACGGGAGGCCTCACGCGACTTCATGTCAAAATGTGGTGTTTCCATGGCAGAGTACGATCCGACGTTAGTTTGCAGTTGTACCTTACACTGGCCGCAGGTAGCCATACCGCCGCAAGCTGCGGGAATATTGAAACCCCTGCTCTGAAGCAGGGAAAGGAGCCTCTCGCCGCCCTCAATGTCGAGTTCGTTTTTATATCCGTCGTCACTAAGCACCGTGAGCTTCCGTTTTTCACCACGGCCAAAAAACTGGTATACCATCTCACTGGCTATGCTCAGCGCTAATACCAATAAGGCAAGGATAACGGCTCCAATAAGGAGTGATGTGGTCATTGCGCTGCTCCTTGGGTCGCTTTGCGTGAATAGTTTTTATTTCCGATGCTCATATAAAATCCCATTTGTTATTAAAAAAGCTGAATCATCCCGATGCCGGTAAAGATGGCGGCCATCATGCCTAAGAGCAGAATGGCAACGGTATCCTCATCCCAGGCCGTTGTTGGAACGTACAACCGCTGGCGTCTCAACAAGGCAAGCCACACAATCACCATCATCCAGTGCAGCCCGTAGCCCAATGCCGTTACGGTGGTAACAAGGAATGACGCGCCGGTGGGGATGGTAAACGTTGCGCTGGCAAGCACGATGCAATTAACGGTTATCAGTTCCAAAAACTGCCCCATCTCTTCGTAAACGGTTTTTGCAAACCTCCTGAGCAGCACGCTCAATATCTGAACGAATACCGCAATGGTAACGATAAATACCGTCAAATAGAAAATAGCTTCCAACCGTACAGGAATGGGTGAATATCGGGACAGGAAGTCGCTGCACTTAATCAACACGGCATGGTATACCAGCCAATTTAAGGCCGTTGACAGGGTCGTCACAATAATAACGGCAACACCCATCTTCCAGGCTGCGTCAATTTGGCGCGACTTGTTTATCAAAGGACACATACCGAGAAGCTTGCTCAGCACAATGCCGTCGAAGAAAAGGGCATTCAGGAGGACGGGCAAGAGGATGCTGAATTGTATATGAACCGAAGGAATTGCTCTCAGATTAAGCATGAAGCTGAGAAATAAACAGCCGCACAACCCATAGATTATTAAAGAAGAACGGGATATCCGCTGACGCGGCGCGGCTACAGGACGCGGTTTTTTGACGGCAACGCCCGTTTCGCACTTGGGCGCGGCGCATTCGCAGGCAGGCGGTTCCGCGTACACAATGCCCGTCCTGAGAAAAAGCGGACGCAATATGAGCCTGAAGGCCGCCAGCGCGAAAAAGCCGCCAACGGGCGTAACCATAAGAACGACCCGTGGGAAGGAATCCGGCATCACGGAAAAACCCATGACCGTCCCAAAGCCTAACGGTTCCCGCATAAAGGCCAAAATAACCAACGCGATAGAATACCCCAGGCACGCCTTTAATATCTTTCGCTGCGCCTCCCAAAAATCTACCGTCAACCCCTCGGAAATCACTGCCAGCACAATGCAATTCGTTGTAATAAGGTCTATGTACGCCTTTATATTGGCCGTAATTTCAGGCAAGAAGGCCTGGGCAAAAAAACCAAAGATCGCCACGAAGACGGAGACGATGATCATCAAGAGGGACACCTTGTGATGCGTGCCTGCCGCCGAGATAAGCTTTTTAAAGGGGTAGACCATGCAGAAACTGCCTGCCGTTACCAGCGTAACGCCAAGCCCCATGGTCAGGGCATTTTCCAGCTTATTCGTTACCGCCAGGGAAGAGCAAAACCCCAAGCCTGCTCCGGCGGTAAAGATAAGGTTATCCCTCATGAAATACTTGGAAGTCTTTCTGATATTTCGAATTAATCCTACCATGTAATATTCCCCTGAACCTCCCAAAATTCCTTCATCGCGTCGTTAAGAAACGCCTCTACGCCCTTGCTGGTGTTCGTAGCGCCGGTAATTGCGTCAAACTCATTAGTACCCTCGGATTTCCTGCCCTTGACAAAACTTATCCTGGGTTTTAACTTTTTCCCGGCAAACTGATTCTTAAACGCAGCCTCAGTCATCCTACCCCCCAAACCCGGCGTTTCGCTGTGGTCAAGCACCTCTATCCCTTTCAACGTTTCCAGGTCCGGCTCCAAACAGATAAAGAGTGACATGGAGCTGGATTTGTTGTAACCGTATCCCATCTTTGAATCCACAAAGCCGACGCCTTGAGGCTTGCCGTCTTGCACGTATTTGAATATCTTTTTGCCGCCCTTTGCCTTGGGTTTTTCGGAAGGTTCTTCAGCCTTTGCTTCTCCCGCTGCCTTTGTATCGCCCGGATGTAATTCCCAGGATGGCGCCGGAGGCTCTTCAACGGTGATATTCTTTTTAAAGACCGCCTGGACATCCTTTTTATCTATGCTTTTAGAGGTCATGCCCATAAACTTGCTCACGTTAACGCGATAAGGGATATGGAAAATTTCCAGTACGGCCCGCTTTTCCTTTATGTCGTAATACTCGGCGATCTTTGGCGCCGTATAAAAGTACACCAAAAGAAGCACCGCGCAAGGCAAAAAGGTGATCAGAAGTATGGATGCTATTCGCAGGATGATTTTTTTTAATTCGTCCATAAGATTTATCGATAAACGTGCGCTTTTTTCAACGGGGATGGAGACTCACATCTCCCAAGTATTATTTTCTGAATTCTGCCTATGGTATTGAGTTCTCCTGCCTCTGTCAAGGATGATTTTTAAAATCCTGAAAAGGGAATGCCTGTTGTTTTAGCTCCGTAGAGCGGTTCTTTGGTTGCGGTTATGCCACGCCAGGTGATGTATTTCACAAGCGCAGAAGGTATATTGGGACTGTTAGGATTTACGGTAATTGTCCTCCTGGACGGGTTAATTACTAAATCCATATCTTCCAGCTTCAGTTGTATTGCTATATGTTCCGGAATACACAATGTCATTGCCCCGGTATCCACCAGGGCATTGACATATAAAGGTTTTAAACTATTGTCTTTGGGGTTTATTATCTCTATGCCTGCATTTGCATAGTGATAGGTTTCCAGGAACTCTTTTATCGCCTTTGTGTAAAGCTCACTACGGGATAACCTGAGTTCTTTGGCAACTTGCTCTGCTGTATTGAAAATTGGCTCTGGGATTGATATTGCAGTTTTCATGCAAATTAGTATTACTAAGGTTATACTTTATGTCAAGAAAAAATACTAACCTTATATTATGCAAAAGGAATATGTTTTGGTTTTGTGCTTTCAGGAAAGGAACCAATTCAGAATGATTGACTCCTTACATAACTACGCATTTCATTCCAAAAACATCAGCCACCGTCTGGTTGACAACCGCACCCTTCACGATGTTGAGGCCCCTTTTTATGGCCGGATTTTCGCGTGCGGCGCGCTCGTAGCCCTTGTCCGCAATCTCGCGCACGTAAGGCAGGGTCACGTTCGTCAGCGCGTGGGTTGACGTGCACGCAACGGCGCCGGGGATGTTGGTTACGCAGTAATGAATGACGTTGTTTACCATATAGATAGGATTGCTGTGCGTGGTGGGTTTGCTGGTTTCCACGCAGCCACCCTGGTCGATGGCCACGTCAACAATCACCGCGCCCGGTTTCATGGTTTGCACCATATCCTTCGATACCACATAAGGCGCACGCCCCCCTTCCACCAACACCGCGCCAACCAGCAAATCGGCATCCTTAACCTTTTGCCTGACGTTTTGGACGTTCGACATAAGCGTGACGACGTTTTTCGGCATGATATCATCCAAGCGCCTGAGCCGTTCCATATTGATGTCGAGGACAGCCACCCTTGCGCCCAATCCGGCAGCCACCTTCGCGGCATTGGCGCCCACAACGCCGCCGCCGATAATGACCACCTCCGCCGGCGCTACACCGGGGACTCCGCCCAGCAGTATTCCGCGCCCATGCATGGGTTTTTCCAGGTATTTTGCCCCCTCTTGAATGGACATCCTCCCCGCTACCTCGCTCATCGGGGTCAGGATGGGGTGTTGACCATAGACGTCACGGATCGTTTCGTATGCAATGGCGATTATGTTCGCCTTTATGACGGCCTCCGTTAAGCTTTTAGAGGCTGCGAAGTGAAAAAAGGTGAAGACCATCTGGTTTTCCTTCAATAACGGATATTCCACCGGCAGGGGTTCTTTCACCTTAACGATGAGCTGCGCCTGGTTATAGATACCTTCCGGCTTGTCGAGCATCCTTGCGCCCGCCCGTTCATATTCAAGATCGGGAATGCTGCTGCCCAGGCCGGCGCCTTTTTCCACTAAGACGGCGTGGCCGTGTTTTACCAACTCTTCCACACCGGACGGCACCATAGCCACCCGGTATTCATCCGGTTTAATTTCTTTCGGTATGCCGATAATCATGATAGGCCTTCTCTTCAAAAAGGTTTTTTTTGTCTGATACAATCGCACGTAGTTTATAGAAAAGGGAATTTTTGTCAAGTCTAATTATGAAAACGTGCGGCTTTATTACGCTCGGCTTTTTCATGTAGAGCGAAGAGGCTCTTCGCTCTACAACAGGCACGAAGGGCAGAAAGGATATAGCCCCAAAGGGGCGCAATACGACAGCCCAGGGCAACGCCCTGGGTTCTGCATTGATAGCAAAACCAGCCCTGAAAGGGCGATATAAAGGTATAAACTAACGTGTAATTCC
>JACVXV010000209.1 GCA_015661205.1 Candidatus Brocadiaceae bacterium | reverse complement strand
TATGCCTTTAAAAAACCCTGGGGTCTGGGGCAAAGCCCCATCCTTTTGTAGCTTATTTTACATTTCAAAATTCCAATTCACGGTGAACCAGCACACTATCACCACCCATGCACTGGATCAGGGGTTCAACTTGTCCAAATATGAGGGGTTCGCTATCAACATCGAAACAGTCAAAAACAACTTCCGCCGCTTTGACTTGCTTGACGAACGGGTGAAATTTATACCAGGCTGGTTTAAAGATACATTAAGAAAAGCCCCGGTGGAAAAACTGGCTCTCCTGCGTATTGACGCGGACATGTACGAATCCACCATTGAAGCCCTATCGGCGCTCTATCCAAAGTTGGAATCCGGCGGCTACCTGATTGTAGATGACTACGGATTTTTCCCCCCATGCAAATACGCAGTAGACGCCTACCGAACCCGCCATAAGATTACAGAACCGATTACCTGGGTGGACGAATCGGCCATTTATTGGAAGATAAAATGATACACTACCGCTTTTGAAACCACGCATGAAACATCTCCCTTGAACCCACATAAAAAGGTTCAAAGTCTATCCAATTGCTAAAGCTATTCATCGTGGGGTCGGCGGGGTATCTTTCCAGGTATTTTTTTCTTAGGAGGGGCGACGTTATGCGGAACCCCAGGAATTTTAGTTTCAACTGCCGGGAGATATCTTCTATTTGTGATAATCTGTTTTGATGTTCACTTACGTGGAAAAAAAGATCCCGAAATTGGCTTAACGTGAACAGGTCTACAGAAGTATTCTTTTCAATAAGAACCCTCTTCACCGCATCATGTATCAGACGGCTACGAAAGGCTTTTATGTCTTTTGTATTGGGTTGAAGACCCAATCTTTCAATCTCAATGCGCAAAAACGTTACCAGTATCCTTGCCGCCTTGCTATATACGCCAACGTAAACAATGCCGCCCGGCAGAAGGCAGTTTTCAATAGCCTGCCACCCCTCCTCCTGGTTTTCCATGTGGTGGATTACACCGGCGCATTCAATATAATGAAACCCCCTTTCCTTAATGGGTATATTCGGTAAATCAAGAATATCGCCATGAAGAAACGTAATGTTTTTTATGCCGTAATGGTTTGCCATCCGTTTTCCGTAGGAGAGGCTCGCCTTACTTATATCAATCGCCACAATATCAACGTCGGGGCTTCCCATTGCTATGGAAATAGGATGGCGTCCCGTTCCACAACCCGGCACCAATACTTTAATACGTTCCCCCGTAGATAAAGCAGGCAAAGGTATTTGATAGCGGTGGAACACGTCCTGAACTGATGCAGACCTTCCCCTCGTTGTAACCCACCTTGGGTATGGGTTCTCCTCGTATTGCGCCCGTACTGATTTGGATGTATTAGATCCGATCAAACCGAAGGTGGGAATATTTTCAGCAATACCCTGTTCTTCAAGCGGCTCTTGAACCATTCTCCCAATAACAGGCCGTAAAAAAACAGGTATCTCCTCTAAGGGGCGCCTGGCAAACTCTATAGCAGTAGCTTGATCTTTAATTGGTTGGTACATAGAGAGAATGAGAAGCGGTTCTACAAATGCATCCAGGTTTACCTCCCTTGAATTGTTGTTGAGTGAGGCCGTTATATGACAAAGCGCATCTGACTCATCATCCGGTTCGTTAAAGATATGCTCATTATTAAAACATTGCAGCGCCTGGCTCGATACAAACGTCGGGTCTACCGGTAAACACTGATTTTTCCGGTAATGAAGTAAGATAAACCGCCGTATGTCGGTGAGAAAAAGTTCAAAGGCTATATCAGCGCAAATCGTCTTTTCCAAAACAAGCTTTACTAAGGTATCTTGGAAAAAGGTAACCTCTCTGTTGTTAGGGTCAAATACGGCGTGAGTTGTTATGTCATATTTACTCTTTATCTGGGTAATCGCAATACCGGAGATTTTTTGCAGATCGACGAAATTACGTTGAAAAAGTATTGTAAGTGCCTGAAATAGCATTTCCTGATAATTGTCAAAGCAGTCCGGCTTTTCCACCAAGGCGTTTTTTAAAAAAAGGTAACACTCTTTTTGTGGTTGAACGTTGGTCACATCTTGTTGAATGGATTTCAGGAATGAGTACCATGGTGTTGTTATTGAATGCGTAGAGAACATATTGATCGGTTTTATCTCAGGTTGAAAATAACCCTGCCAGGGTTTAAAACCCTGACAGGGTGTCGGCACTTTTGAGGGTAGGTGAACTGTTACCCAAAATTTTTGTAAATTTGCATTTTGTCGCGTAGGGACAAATGGAAGTAACCCACCGGTTTATCGGTGGGTCAGAGACCAGAACTTTTAGTCCCGTAGGGACAAAATATCGGTAGAAAGGAATGGCTTACAAATATAAATGCCGTAGGCATGACATATTTAAAATCCGCTTGTTCTGCCAAATATATCATCCCTACGGGACTACTGCGACTTCTCTGTTTATTTTCTACCAATATATCGTTCCTAACGGAACTTTGCGGCGCATTAATTACGCAACGGACAGGACAACCGTCCCTACGGGACTTTATGATTTGTTTGCTTGGAAACAGGCGAAGATATTACATGAAGTTGTTTCGATTCTTCTATAAATTCCAGTACGTCTCTTCTGCAGGTAGCCTCATCTATGTCAAACTCGTTTTGCAATTCTTTGATAATATCCGTGAGAGAAGTTCCTTTTTGCACTAAACTGATTATCCTGCTCCCTACCGGGCCAAAGGTAAGATAGTTTCCGTCCATAACGGATAGCGCTACCACCTCGTCGTCCAAATCGGCCAAAACCATATCTTCGTTAATTTGATACTTTTCTTTACTTTCCATACGCTATTTTCTCCTAATGAACGTGTTAAAGTTAATTGGTTAATGGGGTTGTGCTTTAAAA
Source organism: Candidatus Brocadiaceae bacterium (assembly GCA_015661205.1). Lineage (GTDB taxonomy): Bacteria > Planctomycetota > Brocadiia > Brocadiales > Brocadiaceae > JACVXV01. The sequence goes on along the minus strand of JACVXV010000209.1, from coordinate 2,214 downwards.
ACACAAACAATTAATTAAGAATCCTGTTTCTGATAAAGGTTTCCACACTATCCCTTTTGCCTGCCAATGTTTCAGCCCTGGGTAAGCGATATACCGGCACCTCCTCTATGAGCTTCAGGCAATTCATTAATATGAAATTTGCCTTGCCGCTAACGGTGCCTAACCGACGAGAATGGATATGCTCCATTATACTGTTTACTGCGTATTTATTCTCAAGCAAACATTCTTCCCGGTATTGATCTGTCTGTGAAAGCACACAAATTGCGTGGAGTTTGCATGGTCTGTCGCTTGGCTCCGATAACACCGGCGACGAGTAACCGGGAAAGTAATTATGGGTCTCACTTTTTAGCCCAAATGCATCTAAAGTGGAGGCGCTTTCACTATGCAGTTTAACAGACGGGAAAACCGGGTTTAAGAAAAACCCATTATCTTGTCGGTTAAGCGCGCAAAGATCATCACTCATTATAGGATAACCTAAAAGTCTGCAAAAAGCGGCAGCGGTGGATTTTCCACTGCCTGAGTTCCCAAGGAAAATAACCCCTTTGCCGTCAACGTTCACAGCGCTTCCATGTACCGGCAGCAAACCATTATAGTACATAAGCGCGCAAAAGAATGGGCCGATAAGAAGACTGTATGCCATACTATCTAAAGGATTTTTGCGGGTATCAATGACGATCTTGCCTCTTTGCGCAATCATACTTGGCGTATTTTCACCGCTCAACAGGAGGCTATCCAGTGTTGCCTGCCACCAGGTATTACGCCAAGTGTCAAAAATGATATGTTCGGGCAGAGACAGAGGAACAGCGCCTTCAATGACCGAAATATCGCAAGAGGATTCTTCCGAGGGGAGCGCCGGCAAGGGGAAATCCGAATGAACGGTAAGCCCTGCGATTGAATAGGAATACATTTGATTCATGGTTTTTGTTTTCTTGTTAGCAATGTAATCTCAATACGATTTGGTTGCAGCTTTGCCGCGCCAGGATATAGGTAAATACCCGTATAAGCGTAACACGAAATTTTACTTTGACAATCCTCTTTTTACAAATATAATCGAAATTCGTTTCCGGGCTTTATTCTGAATCCTTTTTAATACCGGCCTCCGGGTCAACGATAGACCGCTGATACCGTTGTTTCGCAAGATCAAATACGCTATGAACCAATGCAAAGTCATTCTTGTTTTTCTGCTTAGTATCTGTATTGTTTATTTTTTTGATGTATTATCAGGCTTAAGTGTATCTGCCGCGCAATCTGACGTAATCAGGTTTCTGTATCCCGTAATAACATGCACTTTTGTAATTGCAATACAACGGTTTGTTAACTATAAATCGCTTGTTTCGTACGCACTCATTTTCAGCATTTCCATAACCTCCTTTTTGGGTATTACCAAAACGCTTACAGGCGCTTACGCCGGTTCAACAAACGCACTATTTTTTGGTTTGTCTTTTTACTCTGCTTCATTAGCATACAAATCTTTTAATAACAGATTATGCTGGCAGGATGTATTTATTGTGGCCAATCCTCTCCTCCTCTTTACCGGGCCAATTGCGACAACCTTCCAGAACATCACAACCACGAGGATATATAGACGCTTTACGATATATTTCCCGTTTCTGGTTACAGGGGTATTTTTTTATAAAATTATAGCATGTCCTCTCGCCATGTTTTTACCGTTGATTGCTCTAACAAATAGTATTGGCGCAGTAACGTTTGCATGTATCTTTGAGCTTTTCGTTTACTTCAACTTTGCCGGGCTTTCATTGATCATGTATGCATTGTTCGGTTTTTTTGGGATAAGAATCCCGCTCAATTTCCGCCAGCCGTTCTCGTCGCGGAACTTAATTGAATTTTGGAGAGGCTGGCATGTAAGCCTGTCTTCCGTCTTTAAACAAATGTTTTACACTCCTGTCAGCAAGCGCTTTAACGGGCATTTGGCTATCTTTGCTGTTTTTATCAGCTCAGTCGTCTGGCATGGCGTAACTGCCAATTTCTTTATTTGGGGTATTTTTCATGCCGTATGCTTTATTTTAACCAAAGCCTTACTCAAACGCGGAGGCATTCACCTCGCTACCATACTAATGCTTTTTGCTATAGTCATCGACAGGATGGTGTTTGCAGATATATAACTGCGCATAATTATACAGACATAACTTCTGTGTAAGCCATATTTTACGGTGCATGCATGGAAATGAATATTGACAACGAAATAAAAAAGGA
>JACVXV010000208.1 GCA_015661205.1 Candidatus Brocadiaceae bacterium | reverse complement strand
GTTGTGGGTTTCTACTTTGAAGCAGATGTTATAGTGGTCGTCAAAACGGATAATGCCCGCATTGTCTTTGAAAACGGAGACGCACCAGGGTTTGTTGAGTTCCTTGGTTGCCTTCATAATGGTGTTTTGCAGGAGGTTGTCGATCTTCTTTCCGTCGAAGTCTATTATGCCCCTGAAGGTCTTATGGACGCAGTGTTCCGACCAGGTCTGAGCGAGCGTCTCCAGCTCAACGTCGGTCGGTTCCCGGTTAAGAGACCGGTAATAGTTTTGAATGGACTGCATTTCCTGGAGATTGAGCGACAACTGACCCAGGGCGCTGATTTGCCCCAGTTTGGCGTTATCGGCGCTTAAAAGTGGCACCGTCACCTTTTTAAGGGTATAACGGATGTTGTCATGTTCATAATTAGGGATTTCCGGATAGATAAAGACGTCTTCAATCTTGGTGTTTGCCAGCACCCTGGTTGCTATCGTGCGAATGGTTGCTATGGGGACGTTTCCGCTGATAAGATATTTATGCGCCGTCTTAAGACCCGCTACGGTTATCCCGACGTCGCCAAGCGCCTTCAATGCGGACTGCTCCACGGGGTCCATAACGCCCGGTTTGCGGCTGACCTCCACAATGTGGTATTTCGGCTCTGTAACACCGTAATTGGCGGGCAATACCTGATAGCCCTGGGTAACGACGTCCACCAGAAGCTTTTGGGCGATGGCATCATAAACGCCGGCGTTTACCTCTCCAAAGATAACGAACACCTGGCATACCCGCACCGCTGTTATCCCGGAAAAACCAAAGGTTTCGATCTCCGATTGGACGTTGTTTCCCAGCGGGTCAGGCGTCCCCTGCTTAAAAAATACTTCGATTCTTGAGTACATAGGTTTTATTTGTTCTTTGATTTAATGGGATAAATTACCGGCATTCCCCTCCTGGGAGGGGCGTAGGGGTGGGTTGCCGTGTCATATAATAGCGTGTCGCTTTGCCATAGCAATCGTTACAACTGCACCGGTACGCAAACCCGCACAAACAAAATGCAAATTCCTATACAGTTACATTATTAGAAAATATCTTGTCGCGCGCGTCCTTCGCGCGCGTGAGCCGTTCAAGGAGCGAGGCATTGTCCTTGGTTAACAAATCCTCTCTGAATCCGTTCAATTCAACGATGAACCGGTCAATGGATTTTATCACGTTTTCACGGTTTTGTTTAAAGATGTTCACCCACAATTCCGGGTCTCCGGAGGCGACCCTCGTGGTGTCCCTTAATCCGCTGGAGCCGCAATCGAGATATTCCTTCTTGATTGCATTGATCAGGCAGGAAGCGACGAGATGGGGCGTATGGCTTACAAACGACAGTATTTCGTCGTGCAACTGCGGGGATAAATAGGTCACCTTAGCGCCAAGCAGCCGCCACAATTGCGCAATCGTTTCCGATTCTTTTGATTGCACGTCTAACGGCGTAATGATGCAAGTCGCCCCGACGAAGAGGTCTTTCGAGGCAAACTCAACACCCCGCTGCTCGGAACCGGCAATGGGATGCGCTCCGACGAAGGTGACGTCTTTTCTCAGATGGCTGGTAATCTGTTCCACGATGTAGGCCTTCGTACTGCCCACGTCGGTGAGGATGGCGTTGCTTTTCATCAAGGGGATGATTCTTTTTGCCAGGTCGACAATCTGGTTCACGGACGTGGCAAGTATGATGATATCGGCATTACCCACCGCGTCTTCAACCTGCAACGCGCCGGTATCGATTGCGTGCATCTTCCGCGCGCATTCGAGAGAGGACACACGATGGCCAACCCCGATAACGGTTTTCACCAGATTCCTTGCTTTGAGGCCCAGTCCGATAGAACCACCAATAAGCCCGGGACCGACAATACAGACAGTTCCAAATTGCATGTTCGTTATACAGAAAAAAGGGTTAGATTAGGTCGCCTACGGCGACGGCATTTGTAGCGCCGACCTTCATGGTCGGCAATGGCATAGGGAACGCACGCCCCGCGGGGGATGAACCCCCGCGCTACGAGATTGCTTTGAATTTCCTATACAATCAATTTAAAGCAGATAAAGAAAGGTAAAATGTTACCTTCTATGGATGTCTTTGTCAATGTTTTTAAGCAGGGAAAGAAATATCAAAAATCGAACCGGAGAAAGATATGAGGGTATATTTGCAAACTTGAACCCACAAACGCTTTTCTTTGCATCATTTGAGCATTTACGGTACTATAGCCGTAAAAAAAACACCGCAAAGAACGCAAAGGAGGAGGATATTGACGAGAGATTGCATTTTGTGTAGCGGAAAATGAGGATGGTCTTTCGTATGGCGATGATGTGGCATTTGAAACAAAACAACCCTTAAGAGGCGTTAAATAATTAAATGTACTTTCGGGCGAATGGAATTACACCATTACTCCGAACACCGCATAAAAATGTACATGTTATTTTTTAATAACTCCTTAGGCTGCTTTGAAAAGGGGAGCATGCCGATTACAGCACACTCCCCCCACAAAGAAAATCACCGTCTAGAATTTCGTTTTGCCAATCCATGTACCCCATTGGTTGGATGGTTTGGCATACTCGCCGTAAAGCCATATATCGCCAGTTGAAGGATCACGCGCTATGCCACTGTAATCTCCCCAGCGATTTCTGTTTTGACTATCCTTTCGAACATAGTAAGCCTCGCCGGCCTTAAGGCTCGCGCTGCCCTGCATTTTTGTGTCGGTTGTCTTACGGCCGGAAAACCTGACACAACCATATTCATTCGAACTGTATCGGCTGAATACCAGGTAAATGTTATCTGATGAATCGACGTTGATTGCCGGATAAGAATAGTAGGCGTTGTTGCCACCGTAGGTTTTATCCAGCACCGCCTTTTTGGTGGACGTATTGAGCTTCAGATAACGTATGGCCGATTCCGTGGTATTGTCGCCCCATTTATAGGCCTCAGTGGTCGTCGTATATACATGATTGTTCTGGAAGACTGCATTATAAAGCCTGCAATCACCCGTATCTATCAGTTCGGCTCCGCCTTTCTGCTTCCCATCCGGGGGAGCGCTATATGCCCTGACTTTAACGGTTGCAACCCTGGTAAGTGTAGGTGTCGCACTGGTAGGGTTTGTCACCGTCCAAAGGGTAACGGCATTTCCAGAAGAACTGCTTACCGTGTTAACAAGCCATTCTCCCGTTGTGCTGGACATCGTTTGTACCGGCTGCCAAGTGAAGACGGCCGAGCCATTCGAGTTCTTCTTGTTCCAGAAATCATACCAAGTCAGACTACTACCTGCATAGAGTTGTGATTTCTTCAGAATACGAAGCTTTGAGTACTGAAAGCCGCCCCCAAAAGCGAACTGGTTGGAAGTGATATAGATAGCGCCTGAAGTAGAACTATCAAAGCCAATCTGAGGATAGTCTGCCCAGTTGTTGGTATTTGTTGACCCGTTCAGTTTTGCGTCAAGCTTCCAGTTCCACCAGAGTCCCGTTGGGTTGTTGGTTTGGGAGACCGATATGAGGTAGTAGGATTGGCTAGACGTGGTATTCAACGCGAGCGCTAGCAGTACATACCTTTGATTCCAATGGTCATACGCACATTTGGGATCAAAAATCATGGTAGTGCCAGGACTGACATTACTAAACCAGTTGGCAAGGGTACTCGTAGAAACTGCTGCTCCTCCACCCTTATTGTAAATAGCTAAGGAACTGTTAACCATAACCAAAACATGTGAAGGGCCAACCGCCATAATCGGGTCTGGCGGATACCAACCCGTATATGATATGCCGGCAAAATTGGTTGAAAGAGTCGGCGCATCCGAAGTAACAGAAATGCCGAATCCATCGTTTACGCCGGTTTCGTCCCCCTCCGCTCCACTCCTTCCCCTTTTGGGCAGGTTTCCTGCACCTTGCATCTGTTGCTTGAGTTGGACCACGTCATCACTATACATCATGGGAACTGACTGAGGAGTAACAGCTTCATCGGCAGAAACATCAGGCATGTCTGACGGGTTGACCGTCATACCAACATCTGACACACCTCCCGCACCCTCTCCCGCACTAGCAAGGGTTGGAGCTGCTATCAAAAACATTCCTATCAGAAAAAAGAAAATTACTGAAATTGAACCTCTCGCTTTCATTAAGAATCTCCTTCAAAATGGTTAATTATAAAAGTATTCTACAACAATGTTGCACTTTAAGGTTACCACTCATCCTCGATATCGCCCCCTTCTTATCACGACAACACTGAAGTTGCTTATCTTCCGAATTCCGCACTTCCACTTAAGTTTGACAACTTCATGGCTTAAGGGCTTTGATAGAAAACAATACACATCTTTCCTACTACTACTTCTCTATTGAACAAATTTATTAATCATTGCGGAGCTTTTCACAGTTTTTACAAAAAACTAAAGTAATACGAACTACATAATTAAGGAACACTTAACGTAGCTGAAAACAGCGCAACACAAAAAACTAATAAAAACCTATAAACTTACCTCATAACTCACTCCCCTTTCACTGTAAAAGTTAATTCTATTCACCAACTCAATTTTAAATAAACCCTTTATCACAATTTTCTGTAAATGACAGTACTGCGCCTTTAGAGATTGTTATACCATACGTTTTTAAACTTTACAACACCTGTGGAATGTACTGCTAAAGTAAGGCTATTTATTTTCAGCATCCCGCATCTTCTGCTTAAGTTTAATAACGTCATCGGTATAAGGGTTTGGCACGAATCGCGGCTCCGTGGTAGTCTCGCTTTGAGCATTAGGCAAGTCAGCCGGATTCACTATGATGCCCGGTTCGGTGGAAACGCCTGCACCGCCCCCGGCGGTAAACCCGCCAGAATCATTGGGTATGTCCGCCGTATTTGTGGATTTTACGGGTTCCGTGGAAACGCCTTTGCACCCCCCAACGGCACACAGGATTAAACATGCCGTCAGGATGAATGCATTCAAAGACAAAGTAACATCTAAGACAGAAACCATTGTTTTCATACACCCCCCTGTGTCCCATACGTGTTAAGTTTAAGAAATGAAAAGGCGGACAAACTCAGCCCAACCGTATTAGCAATACAGCCCCAAAGGGGCGCAATACGACAGCCCAGGGCAACGCG
>JACVXV010000207.1 GCA_015661205.1 Candidatus Brocadiaceae bacterium | reverse complement strand
GCGTAGGCTCAGACTTCTCTACAAGGTATTAGGCTCGCAGAGGTGATATTTTCAATCACTTGGGTATTCCATACTTCAGGGCACGCCACCCCCCGCTATATCCTGTCGGCCTTTCAGGCCTAACATGGAGAGCGAAGAACCTCGTCGCTCTACACAGCTTTGTTGCCCCTGATTATTTTCATAATTTTCACATAGCTACACCCTTGGTGGCACAGGCATCTTGCCTGTGCTTTATAGGTAAACAACGACTTTTTACCATGAACTGCTACATCTTCTGAATAATCAATGAATGCCACCCTGTTGTATAGGTTTCATAGCCAGGCGCCTTTGCGTGTGCGATGCAGCAATTGGTATTTTTATACTCGGTAATAATGAATCCCTTCTTATTGTCGAACAACTCATGCTTTCCCCGAAAATCTATGGTGTCTTCCAGGTTTCTTTTGGCTGAATCCGCCAGAACGAGTCCATTCTTGTCAACAATGCATACACGGCTTTTAAGCCTTTCTTCATTGCTTAAAGGCGTATTTTCAACGATTGTTTGCACCAGCGCCGCGTATTTGAAAATGATTCCCAGCACACCCAGTATTTTGCCATATTTGTCGCCATTTTCGCGTATAGCCGCCGAGTAGAGCAGCGCAAGTTCACCATTGACTAATGGAGAACGATGCACGGTTTCCCACCCAAAGTCGTCACCGGTAGCGCATTTCAGGGCAGCGTTAAACCATTTTGTCGCGGAAACGTCTTTTCCCACGGAACCGTAGAGTTCTCTTTTCCCATTTGCGACAATTATTCCTTCTAAATTGCACAAAACCAGGTCGAAATACACCGTGTAAGCGCCTAGGATAATGCCCATGTGTTTTGAGGCAAAATCGTACGCCTCCCGTGTGTTTTTCGTTAACGCGTCAACAAAACTGTTATCCGTTGCCCACCACCGGACGTCGCATGACCGTTCATATAAATTCCGGTCAATCAAGTCTATGTTTGTTAAGGCCAGGTCTGATAAACGCAAACCCCGGTAATTGGTGGCAATGTTATCATTTATCTTCGCAATTTCCTTAAAATCCTTTGACGATTTATTTTCTAAACTATTCACGAGGGTTTCAATTTCGTTGGAGAGGGAACCCATTTCCGTCGCCACCACAGAAAAGGCAGAGCCTATCTCACCGGCGCGGGCGGCCTCCACCTTTGCGTTCAGGGATAAGATTCTGGCCTGAAAGGTAATCCGCTGGATGTCCTTAATTGCTTTATCCATGTTTGAGGACAACTGTAACGTCAGATTGGTAATACGTTCCGGGCTGAAGGTGCCATTATCAGAGGCCTTTCTCTCCTGATGGATTTCGTTTTGTGCTAACATGATCAACCCCTCCAAAAGTTTGTTTCAAACATAAACGTGTAAGGCTTTTTCCACCTTTTCTAAAAGGTTGGTCGGCAAAATTGGTTTTGTAATAAAACAAACGTCTTTATTTTGCAGGATATTTTCATGAACGACGTTGTTGTTGAATCCACTGATAAAAATGGCCTTTATATCAGGCCGTATTTTTTTTATCTCCAGGTATGCGTCCACACCGTTTATTTTTGGCATAACTACATCAAAGAGAAGAAGTCGTATGGCATCCATATTTTCCGTGAATTTCTGTACGGCGTCTTCCCCATCGACCGCAACTATTGCCCTATAACCATTTCTCTCCAGAGAGCGTTTTAAAATGTCTCGAACTTCTTCATTATCATCTGCGACGAGTATCTCTTCTTTTCCACCTTTTGGAATTTCGTGTTTAGGCAGCTCTATGGTACGACAAGGGCTTGAGTCTGTTGCGGATAGTGGAACTATTTTGCTTAACGGCAAATATATCTTAAAGATGGTTCCCTTCCCAGGTTCGGAGTAAACATTGATAAATCCGTTATGCTGTTTGACAATGCCGTATACAATTGCCAGCCCAAGTCCGGTGCCTTTTCCGACCTCCTTGGTGGTGAAAAAAGGTTCAAATATCTTTTTTATCGTCTTCTCATCCATCCCCATGCCGGTATCTGCGACCGATATGAGGGCATATTTTCCCGGTTTTCCATAATGATAGGTATCGACAAAGGTGTTATCCAATTCTACCCCTTCGGTTTTTATCGTTAAAGTCCCCCCATTAGGCATGGCGTCTCTGGCGTTTGTTGCAAGGTTTATCAGCACCTGCTCGATCTGGCTATTATCCGCAACGATTAAACAGTCATTTTCGGAAAGGGATATTTTCAGCTCAACGGTATTTTTGATAAGCATACCAAGAAAAGCCTGGGCGCTTGTTATAATGTGATTTGTGCTTATGGTTTGTAAATCGAAGACCTGCTTTCTGCTGAAGGCCAGGAGTCCGCTGGTTAATTTTTCTCCACGCTCTGCAACCGAAAGCAATTTCACGGGATATTGGCTTAATGGATTATCTTCGCCCAACTCCAGTTTTAAGAAATTTGCATACCCCATGATAGCCATAAGAATATTGTTAAAGTCATGGGCAATTCCCCCTGCAAGCTGGCCGATAGATTCCAGCTTTTGTGTATGATACAGTTGGCTTCTCAGTTGCTTTTGCTCTTCCTCTGCCTCTTTGAGCAACGTGATATCTTCTCCGGTTATAAGGAAGTTGGTAATGGCGCCTTTTTCGTCTTTTATTGAGGAGATACGAATCCTCTCGTGATAAAACTCTCCGTTTTTTTTCTTGCTAATAACCTCGCCTTCCCTTTCTTCCCAAGAGGCAATTGTACCCCATAAGCGCTTGTATACTTCCCGTGGGGTAATGCCTGAATCGAGAAATGACGGGGTTTCGCCAATCACTTCATCCAGCGTGTAGCCGGTTAATTGGGTAAACCGCAGATTAGCATACCGGATGTAGCCATTCGTATCGGTAAGAATAATCGTGCTGGGGCTTTGCTCTGCGGCCTGAGACAATTTGCGAAGTTGCGTCTCCGCCCGTTTTCTCATAATAAACTGGCCGATTTGCCGTCCGATGGATTCCAGCATAGTAAGCAACTCATTATCAGGCGGTTGTATTTCACAATTAAAAAAACCCATGGTTCCAACACATTCTTCATTGCTGATAATGGGAAAACCAATGGCCCCGCGCAACCCTTCCACGCCGGCAATGAATTTTCTGATAAAATTGGTGTCACGGACAACGTCGGCAACCCAGACAGGCTTGCCTTCTTTCCACACCCGACCGGGAATCCCGTCGCCTTTTTTAAGAACCAGTTGTTTTGTCAGGTCTATAAATTTTGAAGGATTTATTGCCGGGATATGCCATATTTCTATGTTGCGCAACAACTGGGTGTCACGGTCAACCTGCCAAATTTCCCCATAATCCCAGCCAAGGCACTCACACACGGCCTTAAGGATTTTTGGGGATGCTTCTGCAATGGAGCTTGCCTCCGCCAAAATGGTGGTTATGGCGTGTTCCGTGCTGATGCGCAACGCGTTACGTCTATGGCTGGTGATGTCTTCTTTGTATCCGAGAAAATGCGTGATATTGCCGTCCCGGTCTTTTATCGGTGAAATATTTGCCTGTTCCCAATATAAATCCCCGTTCTTTTTCTTGTTGCAAAATACACCGCGCCAACTATTACCGGTAGTTATTGTTTCCCAAAGATTTTTATACGTAGCCAGGGATGTAACCCCTGATTTTAACATGCTGGGATTTTCCCCGATGACCTCGTCCGGCGTATACCCCGTTATTTGTGAAAATGTTGGATTTACGTATTCTACAGCGCCATTTATATCGGTAATCATGACGCTGCCGATACTCTGCTCTACGGCACTGGATAATTGGAGAAGCCGCTTCTCCATTTGTTTATATTTAAAAATGTTGCCTAATTCAGCGGCCACCGTTGCGATAAGGCCGATCATTTGTTCGTCTTTTTCCCGTCTTTCGACGATAAAGAATGACATCACCGCGACAACCTCATCATTATTAAGGATAGGCACACCCATACCCGCCTTCAGGCCGCATTCCCTGGCAATGGATGCACGCGGAAAGTTCTCGTCTAGCGTAACGTCCATTATCCACACTGGTTTCCCGGACGACCATATACGGCCTGGAAATCCAACCCCGGGAGCGAAGGCGAATCGCATACTTTTCTGTTTGAATATTTCCAATGCTTCCGATGGGGCGTGCCACGCCCTTAAACACACTAAATGGTGGCCATTGAGAGATGGCGCCCATACGTCGCCGTATGCCCATCCCGTTGCAGTGCATATCTTGTGTAGCACGATATCAAGGGCGGAGGTAAAATCCTTTGTCTTGGCTAATTCTACAACCAATTCCCGCAGGAGATTCATTTGGTCTAACATATTTCACGAGGCTTTAAGTAAAAACGCTTGTACCATTAGAGTCAGAAAAAATCAAAGTACACAAATAATGAATAATTCACTTATACTAAATATCTAGCAATATATGTGCCACAAAATCAAAACCATACAAAAACAATAAATATTATTATAAGTGCTTGTTATGTAATATAATGTGATGCCAGTAGAAGTCCCTGATTTCCCTCAACGGCAAAAAACCAGTCCATTGCCACAACCCTTATGGCCTAACTCAGCCATTTTTGATGATAGTGGCGCATAATTGCGCAAAGTGGCTGATAACCGTCCATTGCAACCGGTGTTTTGCTTCAGACGGAAATGGAATTTCTCTTATTGGAATAAGCGATACTTAAATTATTTCAAAGGGGTGGGTGGTAATTGGCTTGCTAAAAATTGTTTGTGACCGATGTCCTGAGGTTGCCAAATGGGTGAACCTACGAGTCTCTACCCGTTAGATGATTTCCTTACTGGATGCTGGTGATTGAGGGCGTCTGCATGAGATTTTAATGAGGCAGCTTAGGGTGTTTTTGGCGGTAATCCTGTATTACCAGGACGCCTAAGCCGAAAAGGGTAATGATAATCACAGAAACGAATAACAAGCTAAGCGGATCCATTTTCTGTCGAGAAAGTAAGCTCCCTGAATTCCACCCGATTTATGTACACAACCGTTTTATAATTTTGGCTCGTCCGCAGAATCTGTGGGTAATAAGTAAGACATAGGAAGAGAAAAGGAGCATTGCCTTCCAAAAATGTGTAAGATGTTTTTATTGAGA
>JACVXV010000069.1 GCA_015661205.1 Candidatus Brocadiaceae bacterium | reverse complement strand
AACCGACAAAAACTGAAGTTTATTATCGTTTTTGCCTGGCAAGGGCATTATAGAAGACCGATTTTCGCTACGCGAAAATCAATTGCAGAATTTAGGTAACATTAAAATAACCATGAATACGAGACCAAGAATTCCAGAAAATATAACGCCTACAGAGTATTTTACCACTTTGTTAAAGGACAGGGTCAACCTCGCAGACGAACCCAAGATATCCAGCCTTACCGCAGTCATTCGATTTGAGATGACGGACGGAGACGGCGGGACATGGGACGTTGTCGTGGAGAAGGGGCTGGTAAAGGACGTCGTCAGAAACTCAAAGGAAACGCCCACAAGCACACTCAAATTGTCCAGCGCCGTTTTTTTGGATATCATTAAACGGAAAGTAACGCCACAGAATGCCTTTTTTCAGAGAAAGGTAGATATTGATGGAGATATGTTTCTCGCTCTGAAAATGAATATCCTGGTCACCTTCATGTAATGCTCAATTTTGTAGTCATGCCCACGTTCTTAAAAAAGTATATCTATATCCTTCTCCGTTATAAGATTGCGATCCTGTGCTGTATCGTCGCCGTAACGGCCTTTCTTGGGTATTACGCCACCCGGATGCGGACGGATAATTCCATAGAAATATGGCTATCCAACGATGACGAAGATATGGCTTATTACCGGTCGTTTCTGGATAAATTCGGGGACGAGGAGTTTTTGGTTGTTGCCTTTAGCGCCGTCGATATGTTCTCCCCAAATTGCATCCGGGAAATTAATACCCTTGCGGAGAAGATGAAGAAACTGGATGGCGTGAGAAGTGTGGCTTCTCTGGCAGAGGTGTTTAAGGACAAAGTGGCTTCGCCGCATTTTAAGGAAATAGTGCACAGGCAAAATCACCCATTCCTTGCGCTTTTTAAGCGGCAAATGACCACAGACCCGGCATACCAAAAGACCCTTATCTCAAAAGACGGCAAGACGACGGCCATCGTTGCCGTTGTCAAATGCGTTGGGCCTGAATCAAGAAAACAATTGGTGGCTGAGGTAAAATACCTCCTTACCGACATGGTAGAAAAGCAAAAAGCCGCCGGCAACAAGGTACGAACCTATCACGTTGCAGGACCTTCTGTGGTGAACGCGGAATTAGACCGCATGTCAAAACAAGACATGGCGCGGCTCACGCCGCTGATGTTTGGGCTGTCCGTTATCGTTTTAGGGTGTTTGTTCAGGAGGGCGTCCGGCGTATTAATTCCGGTGATTACGGTTGGGGTATGCTTTGTTTGGGTAACGGGATGTTTTGTCCTCTTCGGGCAGACGATGAATATGATTTCAAACATGTTGCTCCCGCTGACCTTTATTGTTTCGCTTGCGACTTCGATACACCTTATCAGCCATTACTACCACGAACAGGCAACGGATCAAGATTGCCACAACCAGCTTGAGCCGCAGGACGGGCGTGTGTTTGCGTGTGCGTCAACCGGAAGCGAGTCCCGTAATATAGCTGCAATTTCCCATACACTACGGCATGTTGGGGTTCCAATCCTGATGACCACCATTACAACGGCCATAGGATTCCTCTCGTTAGTAACCAGCAATATCCCGCCGGTCCGTGTTACCGGACTGTTTATGGGAGGTTGTGCCGTGCTTACCTTCATAGTTAGTATGACAATGATACCGATATTGCTTTCCTTCGTTCCGCTTGGCGATAGGATTTGGTTGAATATCCGTAAGAGGTTTTGTTTGCCCCGGACGCCCCAGATAGCGGATGGCGTATTATCAAGCAGTGGGAGCAAACGAGGAGGCACAGTAATGGTATTGGAAGAGGAAGAACGGGGTATCAGCACCGTGTTGGACATATTGTGGTATTTTATTACAAGGCATCGAAATGGTATTTTGTTGTCCACGCTCCTGGTCGGAGCAGTATTTGTTTTCTTTACCTTAAGGATTCAGGTTGAATCCGATATCATGGCTTCCTTTCCGGAAAATAGCCATATTACGCGGGACAACGCCTTTATTGAAAAACACCTCATGGGACTGCTTCCCGTGGAAATAGTGGCCGACACGGTGAACGGGGCAAGCATATTGCAACCGAATGTCTTAAAAAACCTTTGGAGTGAGATTCAATCATTTTCACTGGCCTTTTTGCTTACGTTTGTTTCAACGGCAGTTGCCTTGAAATCCGTTTAAATCGGGCTTATCAGCGTTATACCGAACCTCTTGCCCATTACGGTGACGCTTGGGCTTATGGGGATGTGCGGGATGAAGCTGGATGCGGCGACTATCATGATTGCCAGTATCGCCCTGGGGATTTCCGTCGATAATACGATACATATTTTCTACCGGTTTAAAAAGGAGTTGTCTATCAATGGAGACCATGCAAAGGCCATGCGCGTAACCTTGCAAGGGGTCGGGAAGACGGCCTTATTCACCTCACTCTCGGCGGCCTTCGGATTCATGGTCTTTTCATTTTCAAGCTTTAAGCCGGTGCAATATTTCGGTTTCCTGACGTGCGTTACCCTCTTGAATGCCATAGTATCCGATTTGCTGATATCGCCCAGTTGTTTGTTGTTTTTTAAGCCAAAATTCTAGAGGGGTTGTTAGTTATCTCATCATGAGCTATTATATACAGCGAAATCAGAACGCAAGGAACGATATGCAAGACAATTTGTTCCACGGATACATTCTGAGAGTTCGTTAGTGCCGGAGGAGATAACCGGCTAATTCCTTTATTTTGTTATGGGTAAATGACTATGGAAACAAGAAAAAAAATAGGTGAGGTGCTTGTTGAGACAAAGATAATAAGTCAACAACAGCTTGATCAGGCAATCGCTTTTCAAAAAGGAAAAAACAAGCGTATTGGAAAAATACTCGTTGAATTAGGCGTTGCTACTGAAAAGCAGATAGCAGAAGCCCTTGCAGATGCACTTTCAATCCCACTCGTGAATTGCCGTGAGTACACCTTAGATGGAAAACAGACGTCACTCGTGCCACGGGCGATGATAGAAACCAGAATCATTATGCCACTTGAGGTAAAAGGTAATACACTACTCGTAGCCATGGTTGATCCTCTCGACTGGGAGACCATTGATTCTTTAGCGCTTATTACGGGTATGAGGATTATTCCTGCTGTTACTTACGAAACGAATCTTCTTGAAGCAATAGAAAAACAGTATGGCACGTACGAAAACATCATCGACATGATTGAAAAGGCACCTGTGAATAAAATGACATCAAAAAACAAAGAGAAAGGATTTTTCAAACTTACCAAAGAATATGAAAAAGAAGTTAATGTTGAGGCTTTGCACAAAATGAGCGAAACGCCAACGGTTATTAGGCTAGTAACAACACTTATTTTTGATGCGGTCAAAATGATGGCAAGCGATATTCATATTGATCCTACGGAAAACAACGTTATGGTTAGGTTCGTAATTAATGGTGAGTTGAAAGATATTTTAAATATACCCAAAAATTTACAGGGTCCAGTGATTGCGAGAATTAAGATAATATCAAATATGGATATTACGAATCGAAAACTTCCGCAGGATGGAAAGAGTTCGATGAAAATTGGAATCAAAGATATCGATCTGAAAATATCAACAACACCTTCAATTTATGGAGAAAAAATCGTTATTCGTATTTTAGATAAGACTAATGATGTTTGGCAGAACAGTAGATAGCATGGTTGTATGGAAATCTGTATGCAGTTTTCTCTCGTTCTCAAGCTCCGGCTTGACGTATAGGAATTTCAAAGCAACAGTAAGGTGTCCCTTTAGGGTTGCAGTCTCTGGTACGTATGCAGAAATGATCGCGGCTAACACCTCGCCGCACGAACCCTTTTATTGTAGATAACCATGAATAGCACAATCTTTAGGTACGAACGCCCCACTTCAGACCATGGGCTGGCGAGTCCAATCCTCCATGATGCGAAGTGGATTGGAATGTCGATTGATAAGTGGCTACATTATATCTTGTCGATCCACTTTAACCCGATAATGGGAACGCCATATTGGCTGGAGAAAGAGAAGCAACTTGGAATTAATGCGGTAAGAGAGATAACTTCGTTTAACGAACTTCACTTGCTGGGGCCTATGGATGAAGAAGACCTCCGCCGTTATCCGGTGGAACATTTTATTCCGAAGATTTACCGTAAAAACAAGGAAAACCTGATACTGGGTGAGACGGCCGGCACAACGGGGATCCCCAAAGTAACGGCATACCTTAGAGATGAATTCTTTATGGCCTTTGTGGAATGGTTTGTATACGTTGCCACATACCGGGGGTTTCCCGTAGGCGTTAATTGGTTATAGGCAGGCCCCAGTGGCCCGCATATCATCGGGAAGGCGGTTGGACACGTAGTAAAAAGAATGGGCGGTATGGATCCGTTTTCGATTGATCTGGACCCGCGGTGGATAAAGAAGCTCGTCCCTAATTCACTTGGATTTAACAGATACCTGAACCACGTCATTGAACAGGCATTGGATATCCTTAAGCGGCAGCACGTGGAGGTAATCTACTCAACGCCGCCTTTACTGGAAAGGTTGGCCGCAGAGATGGATGCGGAACAAAGAAAGGCAATCAGGGGGATTCACTACGGGGGCGTTGCCGTTGAAAAAGAACTCCTGAAACGATTGAGAAGAGAATCCTTTCCCAATGCGATTCACATTGCCGGTTATGGAAACACGCTGTTTGGTTTGTGTATGGAAATCACGGAGTCTGCTGAGGGCAATCTGGACTATTATCCCCCGGGACCCCGCATGGTTGTACTGGTGGTTTCCAAAAAGGACGGTATTCAACCGGATAAAAACCGTCTTTCGCAGGTGGTTGACTATGGCGAGGAGGGACAGGTGCTATTCCACCGTCTCGACGAATCATTCTTCATCCCTAATATGTTCGAGCGGGACGAGGCCATTCGTATCGAGCCTTCAACAGAAGCCAAATATCTTGGCGTTTATCAGGATGGAGTCAGGAACCCGACGTTACTAAAGGGTCTGGAGGCTAATGCAAAAGTTGGTGTTTATTAACGGATTATTCTCGTTCCCAAGCTCCAGCTTGGGAACGCCCTTGCACAAGAAGCTCTTGCTTCTTTTTATCCGGGAGATTCATTTTTTCTGACTTAAAGCACAGGCAAGATTCCTGTGCCACCAAGTGCCTGGGTTGAATGGGAAATTACGCAGGTTACAGCACGCCTTTCGGTGGCAGGAGTTTTTCGATGATCCTTTTTATAAAGTAAAGTTCGCCCCTTTGGGTTTCAAGAACGGTCTCTATCCGGGTTTGCCTCTGGTGCATTTGCCATTGCATCGGAAATATGGGGCGCCGCGTCCACGGCAATAACGGAACGTTGCAGGGCAAAGAAAATGGCAAACACATAAATGCTTAATGTCTTATTTATACTTATGAGCATAATTTTTAGCTGAAGTGTTGTCAATACAATTTTCCAATTAAGAAGGAACGTTATGAATTTATCAAAAGAAAATAATGTCTTGTTCATGGCCCCGTCCCCGGTATGGCGCTTGAGCATTGCATCCCGGCGATGGTCACCTCGAAGTCCCACAAGAAAGATCATTGCAGACAGGTGTGCCGCTATTTATGGTACGCCCTTAAGGACGAACGTGGCGAGGTACGCCCCATTGAGGTTGACCAATATTGCCGTAACCATTTATTGCTCGCACGCGATATATGTACGCTGCCCTACCTCCATGCATTTGTGCAAACGGGGGCAAAGGTGTTCAGGATTGAGGCGCAATACTACGATGACAGCCTTGTGGATATTCTCGTTGACATGTACACCAAATATTTAGGTATAATACAGGAACAATCCTATATACCGTTGCCGATACAGGAATGTGATTGGAACACCTTGGCCGAAAAAAGCCCTCGTGAATTTAATTTAGGCGGTTACGCAAGGGATATCATTCATTCGAAAAGCACGGTGAGGGTGATGCAGTGTATGAAGTAGTAATAATAAGTAGGGTGGATTAAGCGAAGCGTATCCACCAAAAATGATATTACCGCAGAGGACGCGGATTACGCAAAGAAAGAGCTTGATGACAATGGACAAGAAAGATATTTGTATCTACTGTGAAGGTGAAATAGACCTTCGATCAATTCGCACTAGATTTGATTTTAAAGGTAAAACTATTTATGTAGACAATGTGCCGGCCGGCGTGTGTAGTACGTGCGGAGAACACTATTTTGATGCGCCGGTTTGTGAACAATTGGAGAAAATTGCAAAGCATAGCGATCTCATCAAGAAAACGGTTTCTTTTCCACTTGCTGAGTACAATATGGCAATTCCTTAGGGCGTTGACATTTACCAAATTACCGCGCAACGCACCTCTGGTAGTGGGTGACATTAATTCGACTTTTGCTGTAAATGAGAATATACTAAGTACACAATATGTCTAAAATTCAATCTGTGTCTTTTTTTTAACTGTCCCGTAGGGACAAAATATCGGTAGAAACATTGAACTATATCGGCCCGGACGCCATCCTTCAAAAAAACAGGAATATCTCATCCCCTGCGTTTTTCATTTTTATAAAAAACCGATGCAGATCGTTAGGGGGAAGATGCAGTATCTCTACGACCATACCGGCAAGCAATACCTCGATTTCTATGGTGGGGTATCGGTGATGAATGCGGGACACTGCAACGAAGAAATCGTGGAAAAAGTTTGTGAACAGATGAGAACACTTCAACACACCACCACCATTTATCTCACGCAGCAGATCGTCGATCTTGCTAAAAAACTTGCCCATATCACACCGGGACATCTCAAGCGGTCATTCTTTTGCGCAAGCGGCTCTGAAGCCAATGACGGCGCTGCGCTCCTGGCGCAACACCACACGAAAAGGCAAAAATTCGTTGCCGTCCGGCAGGGACTGCACGGACGCACCCGGTTTACCATGAACCTCACGGGAATTCCTATGTGGCGGACGGATATTTATCCAACAAACGACGTGACGCACATACCTGCCGCATATTGTTATCGCTGTGCTTACGGATTAAGCTTTCCTGCATGCGACCTGAGATGCGCGCAGCAGCTTGAGGACGTCGTGAAAAGCGGCGATTGTGCAGCTTTTATTGTCGAACCGATCCAGGGTAATGGCGGCATTATTACACCACCTCATGGCTACTTTAACCGTGTCCGCGAGATTCTCGACAAATACGGCACACTTTTAATTACAGACGAGGTGCAGACGGGGTTTGGAAGGACCGGCAGGATGTTTGCAATCGATCATTGGGACGTTGTCCCGGATATTATGACTATGGCAAAAGGTATCGCAAATGGCACACCACTGGGCGCATTCACAACCGGAGACGCCATAGCTTCATCTTATACAAGACCCGGCGCTTCTACAACGGGCGGCAATCCGATATCGGCTACAGCGGCATTGGCAACCATCAACGTCATTGAAAAGCAACAACTCCCCTGGCAGGCAAAAGAGCTTGGTGATTATTTCAAGGAAAAGCTAGTAGCACTGCAAGCCCGGCACTCAACTATCGGTGAGGTTCGGGGCAAGGGGCTTACGATAAGCGCTGAATTGGTTAAGGAAAACAAAATCCCTGCCACAGAAGAAACGGATTTTATTATTGAAGAGTTTAAAAACCGTGGGGTGTTGGCTGGAAAGACAGGTATGTCACGCAACGTATTAACCTTCCAGCCGCCTTTAGTGATTACCCGGAATGATATAGACCACGTCGTTGAGACGTTGGATAAGATATTATTTATGGTGAAAAATAACCCGTAGGGTAGGCATCGCCTACCAATTAATACACCCAGCTCTCTCCCAACGCCAACCGGGAAACGAGAGAAAATATACTTTTTAATACATTAAGGATACCGTTCAAGCATGAGCCTCCACAATTCTGAACAAATTACTACCGGGGCAAAAGGCAAGGGGTTTTTAAAGACACTCATTGAAACCAACGTCACGCGGAAGCTGATCCCCAAAGGGATGAGTTGGTTCGGTTGTATGGGGGGATTATCACTGCTGGCATTTCTCATTCAATTGACGACAGGCACGTTTCTCCTGTTTTATTTTAGCCCGTCAACAAAGGAATCGGCTATCTCCAGTATACAGCGTGTTATCCACACGGTTCCTTATGGATGGCTTGTTCTGCGGCTGCACGCCGCGGGTTCACACATAATGATTTGCATGGTTTTTAGCCACATGCTCAGAATATTTTTTAAGGAAATCTACAGGCATCCACGTGAGCTCCATTGGGTATCGGGGTCATGCTTGCTTATATTGACGTTGCTCATGTGCTATACGGGGAGTATGTTATCAGTCCAAAATATCTATAGTAACTCAGTTGCGCGCTTGCTGCCTGTATATCTTCTGCACATAGCTGCCACACCACTGGCTATGTCATTGTTTATGGGGATGCATTTTTTTATGGTCAAAAAAACGGGGATTCATGAGCCGCTTTAAGACGTCACGTTTTGTATGGGGTGATACAGGCGGGAACGTACCCATATTTTGCAAATTTATGTTTGTCCCATAGGGACAGATGGAAATAGCCCACCGATTTATCGGTGGGGCCATACGACAAGACTTTTAGTCCCGTAGAGACGGCTGGCCTACCTGTTGCGTAATTAATGCGTTGCATAGTTCCGTTAGGAATGATATGTTGGTAGAAAATGAGCGGAGAAACAGTATTAGTTCCGTAGGAACGATATATTGGTAGAAAACAAACATAGAAACAGCACTAGTCCCGTAGGGACGATATATTTGGTAGAATAATTGGGTTTTAAATATATCATGCCTACGGCATTTATGTTTGTATGCCCTTGATTTCTACCAATATTTTGTCCCTACGGGACATTAAAAAAAAAAGAAGCAGGAGCTTCTGGTTTAGGCGCATTCCCAAGCTGGAGCTTGGGAACGAGAAACAACAATCAACAATCTGTGCAATCTGTGAAATCTGTGGTTTCACAGCTTTTTATCTGTCTCAGGCCTTGCCTTTTTACCCTTGGTGATTCTCCGTGAAAGACTACACAAAAGGAAAAACCGTTCATCAACTGGAACCGTTCTTCCCCAACGAATTGTTTCGGCATATCATCGTCTCCTGCTTTTTAATTATCGTGCAGTTGGTTGCAGTTATCTTCCTGCCGATACCCGTTGCTGCGGTTAATACGCCCCATCACGTTCCCTGGTTTTTATTGCCGGTCTATTACGTAAAGATGCTTATCCGTAATGAAGTCGCATTTTTTTCCCTCTTAATAGTTTGTTCACTGGTGTTTGTCTTATGGCCATTTATTGCAACCGTTTTTTTCAAAAAATCACGTAAGAAAGACGTCTGATTAATTTCGTTTTATTCTCCATAGGTAATAATGTTAATGAAAACATATCGAATCATTTCTCCCCTTTTTTCCCTTGCCGCAGCGCTTTTTTTTGCCGGTTGCGTCTGTTATCCTGAGTTGGTGGAAAAAGAAACAAAGGCGCCGAAATCGGAACGGTGTGGCGAGTGCCATCAGTTCATATACAAGGAATGGATGCAGTCACCGCACGCAAATAGTTATACCAACGCCGCATTTAGGGAGGAAACCAATGAATATCAGTTTACCTTTTGCCTGGGTTGCCATGCCCCTGAAACCATTTTTACCGGCTCTCAGATCGAAACACGAGGCATTAATCGTGCAGAGGGGGTGAACTGCAAAGCCTGCCACCTTGACGACTGTAAGATGAGCGGTCCAACACCGGCGCACGGGCCGCACCCGATTGACGAAAAAAATCCATTTTTTAGGACAAGCGGGCTTTGCGGAAAATGTCACATAGGCATCTTCCAGGCATGGCAGGAGTCGAATCGGATAGAAGGCCAAAAAACGTGTCAGGAGTGCCACATGCACGAGGTGGAGCGGAAATTAATTCAAGATGACCCCTGGCAAAAGATATACCCCAAGAGGATGTGCAGACAGCATCTGTTTATCGTAGAAACCATGATTATTACCACGGAAAATCTGTTGACAATGTCCATCAACGAGGTAGTTTCCTCAGACAATAGTATCAAAGGCGTTCTTGAGATTGTAAACGCGGGCATTCCCCACAGCGTCCCCGCGGGAGACTATGGCTACAGAGAGGCCGGGGTGGTGATACAACTCCTGGACAAGACCGGCGCCGTCCTTGACTCACAAGAAACAGGTCTCTTCGTGGAGACGAAAACGGCGTTGCAATATAAAGAGAAACGAAACATCCCGTTTTCCTTTGTACAAAACAAGGACGCCTATTCCATCACGGCCAGGATAAGCCGCGCTTCGTTTGATAAAAGCGTCAACGTTTTACTTATAGAAAGCACGTACGCATTGCAATGAATCGTAGCGCAGGCTTCCAGCCTGCTGTTTTTCTCGTAGGGACAGGCTTCAGCCAAGCCCTTTTTGAATGCACACCTGGATTGGAAACCCTAAAGGGTATACGTGTTAAATTAAGAAATGTAAAGTCGGACAAACTCAGCCTAACCGTATTAGTAACATAGCCACAATGGGGCGCAATACGACAGCCCAGGGCAACGCCCTGTGTTTAGCATTACGAACAAAATAAGCCCTGAAGGGGCGGTATTGGGTACAAAATAACGGTTCATTCCGTATCACGCCCTTTCAGGGCTTGTTGGTTTTCCTGTGCGCCCAGGGCGTTGCCCTGGGCTAAGCTATTTCGCCCCTTCAGGGCTAGCAGAAACAAGTATTTGATGGTTTTCTGAACTTAACACGTATATCTAAAGGGTCGCTCTACGTTATGTTTACAGAAGTAAAACAATTAAATAAAAAAACGGCTGCCTCGCTCGGAATCTGTACCGTAATTGCAATGGCCATCACCGCCGTAACGCTCGTGGTTACGGTCGCGGTAAAACCGAAAAACGTCCACGTCTGTTTACCGTGCCATAGCAACGTCGTATTTAACAATGGCTGTAAAAAAACGTCGCCCGGCGATATCGCGTGCAGTGAATGCCATGGACATGAGCATGAGAAGCCTTCGGTAATGACCGTAACGATTAAGGACAGCCGGTGCAGTTCCGTGTCGTGCCATCCACTGGATAAATTATCGGAAAAAACCATTTCGTATAAGGAAACAAAGCCATTTCGGCACGATACGCACAATAAAGAATTTATTAAAAATCTCACTATGGGATGCGCCACTTGCCACTCAAACACGGGCGGCAAAAACCATTTTGCCCTGGATGGAGAGGTATGCAATGTGTGCCACTTTTTCCAACCTCCCGATAAGAAACAAAAACATACAGCCAGGAGTGGCGCCCCGCGTGAAACAAACCCTGAAGCAGGCAAACAATCGCTCCTCACCGGCGATAATCAACCCATTTCAGCGTGCGTCTTATGCCACGGCCACGTTGATAAGAAAATAGAAATATATGGGAAGGCCTTTGTGCATGGCGACTATGAAAAGGACAAGAAGGCGAGTTGTAATGACTGCCATTTTAATATTATTCAGGGTACCGGGGAGATTATTGAGGAGAGGTGCTATCGTTGCCATGCGAAAATAGGCAATGACCCACTTGATGCGTTGCACATGCATCGCAAGCACGTCGTTGGCCACAAGGCGGACTGTAGCGCGTGCCATACGCCCATTACTCACGGATGGGTTGAGTATGGCGGACTGGGTGAAAAAAGGCATCATGTATCACGTGTTAGCCCTGCGTATCGCGTACAGGACATGCTCATGGCTGGGCGTGGCGGCATAGGCGCTGCAAATGAGCCTGACCCTATGTACCTTGCAACGCTGAACTGCGCCGCCTGCCATAAGGACATAAAGGCGTTCGCAAACGTGGCTCCGGCGGTGTGCGGCAATTGCCACGAAAAGGGATTCAATAAAATACTGTCAGAGCAGATGCGTTTGGTAACGTCAAGGATGAAGAGGTTGCAATCACTGCTGGCAAAGGCAAAGCGGTCTGCGAATGCCGACAGAAACGTCATTTCTTGCGCAGAGACAAATTATAATCTTATCAAGAACGACGGTAGCCGCGGCGTTCACAATATCAAATACGTCAAAGCATTGTTAGAATACAGTATCTCAAGTCTGGAACCCGTGAGGAAAAAGCAACCATGATGCGTGCAGTTTGTTTATTATGCCTGTTTTTTTTAGCCACCGGTCTCACAAGAACCGTGGCAACAGCCAGTAATACTGGCGCAAAGACAGGGACTGAGTTTATAGCCACAGTAGCGGTGGAGGCAGACGCCGGTTTACGAAAAGGCGAGAAGGAGTCTCTCCCTCTCTCCACATCTTGCACCGACAGATGCCACGTTAATTACAAAGGATACCGAACGATTTATCAGGGGAAAATATTTAGACACCGGTCACACTCACCGGAACAGGGATTGCAATGCGACCGGTGCCACAGCAGCGATGCCGTTGACACAGAAACACACGGACGTATCATTATCGAGGATAAGGATTGTTGTAAGTGCCACCACAAAAAGAAAGAGAAAACGCCTCTGAGCGCCTCCCTTCAGAAGCAAGATGCAGTGGCAACAAGTGTTTTTTTTGATACAAAGAACGTGGAGGTTGTAAAGGGTTCCGACAATAAAATTTGCCTGAAATGCCACGCCGTTGTAAAAGATTATCGGGATGGGATTGTGAAAAACAGCAACGTCAGGAAGACGCCTGATTGGATGTCCCGTTCGGTCTCCTGTACCGATTGCCACAAAGTGGACTCCGAGAGGAATGACTTTATGCCGGTGCGTAATTACTGTGTAGAATGCCACAATAGCGATTATGGCTTGTTGTACGATGCGTGGAAAGATTTATTCCAGAAAAAAGCCGGGCTAACGGCCAACGATAGGACAAATACACCATTTTACCTGAAGCAGATTCAGAAATACGGCATGCATAATTTCCGCCTTTCAAAGGCGCTTTTAAGAACACCGGATGAGATACCGAACCATGATTGAAGAACGTGTACACTTTTACGCAGACGGCCTGAAACTGGAAGGGATAGTAACCTATCAGGAGGATATGCCTGCCGCACCGGCAATCCTCTTATGTTCCCCACACCCTAACCTTGGCGGGGATATGGATAATAACGTCGTGATGGGACTGGCAAAGGTCTCGGCGGAAATGGGGTTTATGTCGCTGCGGTTTAATTACCGGGGTGTGGGCAACAGCGATTGCCATGAAAAGGATATTGCCCAAAAATATCAGTATTGGGATGTATCCCTTTCTGACGGCAACTATAGCGACGCCGTCGCCGATACCCGCGCAGCGCCTGCATTCCTGTCCGCGCAAACGGACGCAAAGAACGGGGTGTTCATTGCGGGCTATTCCTTTGGCGCCGTAATGGGATCAATCGTTGGCGGAGATACCGCACGTGTAAATGGATTTGCGACAATCTCCATGCCCTTCGGTGTGTACAGCGTAGGGTTCTTGCGCCGATGCAACAAGGCAAAATTATTTATTTACAGTCAAAAAGATTTTGCGACAACGGTAGATGATACCATAAAAGGTTTTGCGCAAATACCCTCACCCAAAATCCTCGAATTAATAGAGGGCAGCGACCATTTTTACCGGGAACAGGAAACCCTGATTTCCCAAAAGGTCTGTGCGTTTTTCCAGGAGTGTCTACATTATGACTGAAAGGCCGGCAACAAAAATGCAGCGTTCTGTGTCTGTTTTTTAAACGACCCGTAGGGACTAAAAATTCTGACCTCTGGTCCCACCGACAAATCGGTGGGCTATTTGCATCTATCCCTACGGGACAAATGCAGATTTACAAAAATGTGGGAATACCCCCTCCGCTAACTTAGCAGCTATTTAGCCGACTTCCGCCGGTTAAATAGCTGCCTTTGAGGGTTTACCGGTGTGTAAACATTTACCGGACTAGCTGATCCTGGTGAATTTGGACTTTGGCGCGGTGCAGACGGGGCATTTTTCCGGTGCGTCTTTTTCTGCCGTATGGCCACAAACCTGGCATACAAAATAATCAACCGTTTCGTTATTACCCAGGTTGTTAAGCGCCTTTTGGTAGAGCGCGGCATGTATCTTTTCCACGCTGTTGGCGTGTTCAAAGCTTTGCAGCGCCTGCTTGTTTCCTTCTTTCTTCGCCTCTTCGATCATCTGAGGATACATCTTGGTAAATTCGTAGGTTTCCCCGTTGATAGCATCCTGGAGGTTTTCCTTCGTGGTCTTAACGCTACCCAACACGCGCAAATGGCTGTGCGCGTGAACGGTTTCCGCCTCCGCGGCGGCGCGGAAGAGCTTGGACACCTGCTTTAGCCCCTCTTCATCCGCCTTTTTGGCAAAGGCAAGATACTTTCTGTTTGCCTGCGATTCACCCGCAAAGGCATTTTTCAAATTATCCACGGTTGACATATTTCTTCTCCTCTCACCTTAAAAATATCCGTTTGTTACCATCTAACGACAATACATAAATTCCGATTCACAAACAATTCCTGCCGCCAACAACCATTGCTTATACCTTGCAACCACCTCTCTTTCACTACCGGACATATAAAACTTTACATTCGACTTTGCAGAAACGGGGATCACCTCATGCACTGCGCCATTAAGCAGGCGCTCGTTTTGAAGCACCGTCTTTAAACGCCTGGCTGTGCCGTAGTTTCCATCTATGATATGAATTTCCCCGCCAAGCGCATGCGCAATTTCTTTTTTTATCAGGACATAATGGGTGCAGCCCAATACAACCGCCGAGACGCCCTTTCTATCTATACCGGAAAACACGCCGGAAAGATACTCATTAATCTCCCGCGCGTTATTATGGTCTTTTTCAATAATATCCACCAATCTTTCGCAAGGGAGGAGCTTTATCTCCGCTTGCTGTCTGTGACGGTTTACCAGGTCATTAAATTTCATGCTTTTCAATGTCAGGGGGGTAGCCATAACGAGTATGGTGCCTTTCCCCGCCGATTCTACGGCCAGCTTTACCGCCGGTTCCATTCCAATTACCGGGAAGGGATGCCTCTTTCTCATCTCGCCGATAGCCGCGCTTGTCGCGGTATTGCAGGCAACAACGATTGATTTGGTTCCCTGCGTGAAGAGGAAGTCAGCGGCTTTTAGTGAAAGTTCCCTGACGGTGGTTTCCGGCTTGGTTCCGTATGGCGCGTGCAGTGTGTCCGCGAAGTAAATAAATTCCTCATGCGGCAACATCCTGATAAGCTCCGCCAAAACGGATACGCCGCCAATGCCGGAATCAAAAACACCTATGGGTAATTTTGTTTTTACGCTTGTCACACCATCACCTTTGTATTGTGTTATTTTGCCGAAGTTTTTTACGTAGTGCCGGCCATCATGGCCGGCAATGGCATTGTGTATGCACACCCATTTAAATTTCCTAATCCGAACGAGTTGGAAGAGTAAAATTTTCTGTTTTCTCACACAAAGACCGCGTAGAATTATGGAGACTTTTAGTCAAATTGCCATTGTAACCCCAGGTAATCAAAGGAGGTCGTTATGCCAGGTCTCTCTTTTTCTACGCGACCAAAGATTTATTGTAATTTATCTTTGTTGTGATTCTTTGTGCCTTTGTGTGATTACTGCTCTTATGGGTAAAAAATATTTTTGCTGAAAATGTCAAAATATTATTTGTAAGAGACTAACACACCCCGCCCTAACACGCAAAGCCTTGCGCTATGGGCATCCGGCGGCCTGAACCGAAGGCTTTGGAGGTTACCTTGATGCCGGGCGCGGCTTGTCGCCGTTTGTATTCGTTTCTATTTACCTTCCTGACAATTTCATGCACAATTTTTTCGTTAAACCCCAGCGCAATAATTTCATCGATACTTTTTGCATCCTCAATATATGCCTTCAAGAGGGCGTCCAGAACGTCGTACGGGGGCAAGCAGTCCTGATCTAATTGATTGGGTTTTAACTCTGCTGAAGGTGGTTTATCGATAGAATTCCGGGGAATAACCTCCATTTCCCGGTTGATATACCATGCCAATTCATAGACCATTGTTTTGGGGACGTCGGAGATCAGGGCGAGTCCGCCGCTCATATCGCCGTACAGCGTGCAATAGCCTACCGCCAGTTCCGATTTGTTCCCGGTCGTTAAAACGAGGTATCCATATTTGTTCGAGAGCGCCATAAGGACGTTGCCACGTATGCGCGCCTGCAAGTTTTCTTCGGTAATATCAAAGGGCAACCCTTTAAATTCATCGTTCAGGGTGTGCCGGTACGTTTCAAAAATGTCGTTAATAGGAAAGGATTTATAGGCAATGCCCAGGTTCTGCGCCAATTCCACCGCGTCGTCAATGCTGCCTTGCGAAGAAAACCGGGACGGCATGGACACCCCGATCACGTTGCCGTTCCCAAGTGACTCGACGGCCAGTGCGGCAGTGACGGCGGAATCAATCCCTCCGCTGAGACCGATAACCGTCTTTTTGAAACCACACTTTCCTACGTAATCACGCAGCCCTAACAGCAGTGCCTGGTGGATGGTTTCCACCGGGGTATAATTTTTTAACGGCTCTTGCTCAACGGGCTTTTCGATGTCAACAACTACCAGGTCTTCCCGGAAAGAAGCCGCCTGGGCAATAAGTTTACCCCGGGCGTTGATTACGGTGCTGTTTCCGTCAAAGACAAGGTCATCGTTGCCCCCGGTCTGATTAACGTAAACGAAGGGGACTTTATACTTTAAGGCAGCGTGGGTCAACATGCGTAACCGTAT
Source organism: Candidatus Brocadiaceae bacterium (assembly GCA_015661205.1). GTDB lineage: Bacteria > Planctomycetota > Brocadiia > Brocadiales > Brocadiaceae > JACVXV01. The sequence goes on along the minus strand of JACVXV010000069.1, from coordinate 13,535 downwards.
TGTATCATGTTTCCCTACGGAAAAGGGCGAAGATGAAATATTGATAATCAGGTTTGCCCCCTGGGAGATCAGGTTTTCGATGGGGTTTATTTCATACAAGGGACGCGGCCAGAATTCTTCATCATTCCATATATCTTCACAAATTGATATACCCAGGGTGTATCCCATGAATTTTACCGGAAAGATGTCGTGGGCCGGTTCAAAATGACGGCATTCATCAAAAACGTCATACGTCGGCAGGAGTGACTTGTGGTGTACCGAAACAATTTTGCGGTCTTGAATAAAGGCCGCGGCATTATGGACAAGTTTACCATAAGGGCGTTTGTTTCTATCAACAAAACCCACGATAACCGCGATATTGTGCGCAGAACTGACGATATCATTGAGTGTCTTCAAATTTTCATCGATAAAAGCGGGAACGTCCAGGAGGTCTTTCGGGGGGTAACCGGTAAGGGCTAATTCCGGGAAAACAACGAGATGCGCGCCGCTATTTCCGGCGCGGTCGATAAACGAGCGGATTTTATTTGCGTTATTTTGAAAATCGCCTACCTTTGGGTTAATCTGAGCCAGCGCTATTTTCATAGGGTAATGCACAAACGCACGGGGAAAAATTTAGTAACAGCTTACCGCAGAGGGTGCAGAGAACGCAGAGAAATAACGGGAAAAGGGAAACGACGGTATCATTTTCCCATTTATTTTCTCTTGAACATTCCACTACTTGGGAAATCGCGTCCAATCTCTTAACAGTTGTACGAGCAGCCGAACGCCAATACCTGCCGCGCCTTTTGGGGTATAGGGAGCGTTCTTTTCACACCACGCCGTGCCGGCAATGTCAAGGTGCACCCAGGGATATTTTTCGGTAAACTTGCTTAAAAAACAAGCGGCAGTTATTGCGCCGGCATGGGGGCCGCCGATGTTTTTGATGTCGGCAATGTCGCTCTTGATTTGTTCCTGGTATTCCTCCCAAAGGGGAAGCTCCCAGACCCGTTCCCATGATTTTTCTCCAGCCGCTTTAACTAATTTCTTCAACTCCTCGTTATTCCCCATCATACCAGAAACTACGGTGCCCAGGGCAACGACGCAGGAACCGGTAAGGGTGGCAAGGTCTATCACGGCGGTTGGCTTGTATTTTTCCGCGTATCCCAGCGCATCCGCAAGGATCAAGCGGCCTTCGGCGTCCGTGTTGGCAACCTCAGCCGTTTTCCCGGAATAGAATTTGATGACGTCGCCCGGCTTGATAGCCGTGCCGCTCGGCATGTTTTCGGAGCAAGGGATGAGTCCGACAACGTGCAGCGGTAGTTCCATTTGGGATATGGCCTTGAACGCCCCTATTACGGCGGCGCCGCCTGACATGTCCGTCTTCATCAGGTCCATGTCTTTCGACTGTTTCAGGCATATACCGCCTGAGTCAAAGGTAATTCCCTTTCCTACCAACACAACGGTGTCCTGGTTTTTAGCGCGCGCATTGTACTCAAGCACAATAAATTGAGGCGGCTGATTACTTCCCTGAGAAACGCCCAACAATCCGCCCATCCCCAGTTTTTTTAATTCCGGCGTGGATAGCGCCTTGCATTGAAAACCCAGGCTTTTGGCTATTTTTTTTGCAATATCGGCCAGTGCCGTCGGGGTTTTGTCCTGCGCGGGTGTATTAATCAGGTCACGGGCAAAACAAACGGATTCTGCAATAATTTGAGCATGTTTAACGGCATTCCGGGCAGGGCTGATATCCTCTTTACCCGCGAAAAGAAGCGTCATTGCCTTAAGCTCCTTGTGTTCCTCTTGCGGGACTTTTTTATACCGTACAAAGTTATACCCGGCGAGCAGACAGCCCTCTCCATACGCCTGCGTCCATTCACCCAATGCGGATGAAGGCATTTCGATTGAATCCAGCACGGCAACAACCTCGCTGACACCCATATCACGGGCTACAGAGGCAGTCGTGCCTGCCGCCTGCCTTACCTTATCGGGAGTGATGTCTTTTTTCTTCCCCAGCCCCACCAGCATAATGCGATTTGCCGGGATTTTTCCGTAAGTAAAGAGCGCCACACTCTTGTTGAGTTTACCGACAAATTCCTTTTTCTTTATTATTTCAGCAATAACGTTGTTCAGTTCGCTGTTGCAAGAAGCAAGCGCGCCGCCAATGATAACGGCGTCTTCGTAAACATAAAAAGCCAGCATTTCCGCAGACTCTTTTTCAGCAGTTCCGGTTTTTACATTAATATTCATAAGCATATCTTTTTGATTAATAGTATACGTGCCTTACTTAATATAAAATAGCGTGGGATATGATACGGCGCACGTTCTCTGTTGTCAAGTTATTCTTTTCGCCGGTCCGGACAAAAAAGTATGGCCTCTGGAATGGGCAGAGGCCATACACACACGAAAGAGATGGCTTTCAGGGGGGGGAAACAACATTTATGGAGTATTGCGTGAAGATTGCTTAACATTCCTTACATTGAAGGCCTATTATATATTGTACATAGTCATCCAGTATCTTTGTTTGCTCTTCTTTCGGCAACGAGCGGTACTGTGCAACCGTATCATTAACCCAGAAGCAGGTATTTTTAATTATCATGCTAAGATGAAGGATTCGTCCCAGGTGTTCCACTGGATATTTTGTTATATCTATTCCGCTCATACCTACTGATTCCAAGAACTTTTTACGCATGGTAGCCCTTCCTCAATATTAATTAGAATGTAATGTTTTGTAAGTAAAATCACATAATTAATCAATGTATCGGCAAGTTTGAATAATTAATTTAGTAAAAAACCGGGAACATTTTAGTTTTTTGAAAAAATCCAAATTGTTTTCAAAAATTGAACTTTGTCTTAAAGAAATGCTAAACCGCTACCGATAATGTTAGCGTTAGTGAGAAAGACACCATGATTTTAATTTACCATATTAAGTTGAAACGCTGTCGGAAATGAAGGATTTTTGCTCTGGTATTCCAATTGAATATTCTGTATAATTCTGAGTGTTCAAAGCTACTACATTGAGGCAAACCCCCTTTGGTGTTTTAACAACCGTTTGGAAGGAGCTAAGTGTTATGATTCCCGGAAAAAAGATTGGCAATGCTTATTTAGAACAAGAAGTTATGACGTTAAATCCCATTCAACTCATAATTAAGGCTTATGATGCGGGGATAGCTGCCTGCAACCGTAAGGACGAAAACAAAACTTGCGACGTTCTTGTTGAGCTAATTGATTCTCTTAATTTTGAACAAGCCGAGATCGCAGGCTCATTATTCAGGTTGTATGATTTTTGCTTGCGGGAAGTAAAGCATGGCAAGTTTGACTCAACCTTAAAAATCTTTAAAGAGTTGAGGGACACTTGGGTACAAGCCCAGGCCAACGTCCCGGCAAACACACAAGAATTATGCAATGCGTAAAACCTCCAGCTTATAAGGAAAAGATGTCTCATACGGTGTCTCCAGAGACACCGGTAAAACCACACTAAAAGCGTTTCGCCTTGGCAAATATTCCATCTTAGTTTACATTTGAATGGGTTAAACACGCCAAAGCCCGCCGACACTACCAGAATTGAAAATAACCATTGCTCCCAACCCATCGAAGCATGACATCTAAAAGTCGTAATCATCCACCATGCTTTTATTTAGAAAAACACTTCCGGCATCATACGTGATGGAATAAACATGCTAAAAAGCTCGCAAAAAGATTAAACTATTTTATAATAGTACCGATATATATGAGTACTTGTGGAAAAATCACTTTTATGATTCTTAGGGAGATTTCAAATGTCAATCGAAGGTATTTATAAAGCTTCCTTAAATACGAAAATCGCCATTACAGGAAGAAGTGGAACGGACCATGTCCAAAAAAAGACAGAAAAAAGCAAGAAGCTGGCAGACCCTCAATCTGACTCTATTGATGATTCTTACGCAAGCAAGGGTTTTGCTGAGACCATTGGGGATTTAAAGGCTGCGCTGAACGCTATTCCCGATGTAAGGTTGGACAAAACGGCAGAAGTTAGGGCGAAATTGGATGAAGGCTATTATGATAAGTACGAGGTAATGGAACAAACTGCCGATAGCATAAGCGATGCTTTTCGTATTAGGGCATAAGATAAGAATGGACTGATTTATGATGGATAAATCTGTAGACAATCTACAATACGGTAAGCCGTTTATCGGTATAAAGTTTGATTGTTGCAATGTTTACAATCGGATTTATATGAATAAGGAGAAGACTGCTTACGAGGGCAGATGTCCGAAATGTTTGCGAAAAATTAGTGTTAAGATATGCAAGGATGGTGTAAGCACTAGATTTTTTTCAGCACAATAGTCTTTGATTTTGTAGGGCGCAGTTATGAGAACTTTAGAAGCCTGCATGTTTGTATAAATTATTGAAATACAAATATGCGGGCTTTTTTATTGGCCTGGGGCTATGCCCCGGTATTGTGAAAGGGTGAAAAATGATGATACGGAAGCAGTTATACGTAAAATGCCTTATTGCCATGTTCGTTTTATCCATTACTGCCGAAGGCATTGTCTTTGGTGCGGAACGTAAGCCGAAGATCGTGGTTTTCCCCTTTAAGAGCAACTGCAGCTTGAACCAGCTTAGCCTCGGAATTGAGGATGTAATGCGGAGTGAATTGAATCGCTCAGGGTATTTTACCGTGGTAGATGCGGACGTTACCTATGAATACGTAAAAGAAGCCGTGCTTTATGACGTCATTAAAATCGACAATTCGGATATTACCGCCAATACCTCTAAATCCAAAATGGTTGACCTGTTCGCCCGTATCGACCAAAAGGTGATTGTCAGGATTGCCGAGGACTTGCACGCGGATTTTACGGTTAAAGGCACCCTTAACCAATTTGGCGAGAAGTTTCGAGCTGATATTGAACTTGCCAAGGTCAAAACGGCAGGAACATTAAGCTCGCTTGTCGGTGAATGCGAATCAAAGGAAAAGATTATAGAACTGGCGGAAAAGCTTTGCCAGCAAATAGTCACCGTTTGCAGAGACGTTAACGTTGTAAAGGAGGTAGAAGCGATACAGAGCAGCTATCGTCAGGGACGTTTGTCGTATGATGAGGTTGCAAACAAGTTAAAAAAGCTTTCTTCTGAAATTCCGGGGGTATTTGCTATCCACTGCGCATTATTTGTGCATTATTTGGGGCATCCTGAAAAACAGGAGGATTTGATTGCAGAGGGAGAAGAACTTCTAAATATGCTTAACGCGGGAAATAAAGAAGATATGGAATATCTATCCCTTTCCGGCACAGACCCCTTTTATGAATTGGCCAACGCGTACATTGTTAAGGAGAACTTAAGCGGCGCAATTGATACGTATAACCGAGCAATAAAAATATATCCTGTAAATCATGCAAAATACTATAAGCAATTAGGTATATTGTATAAATTAGAGGACAAATATGATGAGGCCGTTAATGCCTTTGAACAGGCATTGAAAATATACCCCGCAGATTTAGATACAAGGCTCAGGCTTGTGGCCCTCTATGAGACCAATGGCGACATATCACGTGCTATAGAACAATGCCAATCCTGCCTGAAGTACGCAAAAAACGCATCCGAAGGCGGAAAGGTGAAAGAAACGTTGGCGAGACTACAGGCGAAAAAGAAATAAAGGTTTAATTATTGAACTCAATTTTTAACGATGGCTGTGTTTCTTTCTACGTTCCTGGAAATACATAATGCCCCAGCCAATAATGGTAATACAAATAACCGAGAGAAAGAAAAGGGTAAACGGTTCCATAACTATTCCTCCTTTCTGCTTAACCCGGCCGACACGACTGTTTTTATTGGTGGACACTGCCCACCCGACAGAACTTAGCTATGAGCGCCTTTGTCTTTCAGGTGTTTGTTGCTTTTAATCCAGAAATATACGCCAATTAAAGCTATTAACATTACGATATAAACAATTCCTAGCTGTGTCATAAACCCACCTCCTTTTTATCAAGATTAAATGCCAGCACAAACGAAATAAACGTTACCAAAATACCAACTATCAATACCCATATTTTCATAGGTTCTTTATTGGTAATTGGCGATAAAACAAGCGTGGCAAGGGTTATTTTTGCGCCATCATACAGGAATTTAGCCACATTATCTTTCTGTTTTTCTGTGACTATATCAAACATATCTACCCGGCCTTCTTTATCCTCGTTAGAAAATATTGGCTATTTGGATTGCTATTTGATCGACCATTTTATTGACAGCCTCTTGCATGGCTAGGCCTTGATCTCTAAGCGTAGCTAAATACGATGCGGTATGTGGGAACGGGTTTCCTTTTTTTTCAATAAGGATATCTACTGCTGATATAAAAGTTGATTTTGCAATAGCCTCTTCTATGCCATACCCTATCACACCGCCGGAAATCCCGCGCAAAATAAGCGCCCCCAGCAGGATTCAAACCTGCAGCCTTTGGCTTCGGAGGCCAACGCTCTATTCAGTTGAGCTATGGGGGCACAGATGGGTCTTAAACTACATTGATAACGGTTGATTCTAAAAGCGCTGCCAGGCTAATACCGGAGCCAGGTTTCCCGTTGTGCCGGAAAATTGGCAAAAGCAAGGCGACGTTATTTGAGAAAGATGGTAAAAAGGAAGTTTATCACATACAATAAGGGAATGCAAGTATCATATAGCGGATGCTGTGGCCGTATCAAGACCTCCCGTAATTTCTTGAGCCAAACACATACGGACAAAAAAGGCTTTGGGCTATACTATAACCGGAACGACCTGATTGCGTCCATTGTTTTTCGCCTTGTAAAGATGCTTGTCCGCGGTCTTCAGCAAATCCTCGCCGGTGCATGGGTCATTATAATCCCAGGAAGAAACACCGATGCTGCACGTTATTCGTCCCGCGTCAAAAGACGCCAGACAGGAGGTATTGATGGTATTCAAAATCCTCTCGGCGGCATTAACGCCGCCCTTCAAATCGTTTCCCGGCAAAAAGGCCGCAAATTCTTCGCCGCCGTAACGGACAAACACATCCGACTCACGGAGGCAATAGTTAACAACCCCGACAAAAGACACCAATACCTTATCGCCCACGGCATGCCCGAACTGGTCATTGATCTTTTTAAAATGGTCAATGTCTATCATAAGGCACGCAAGGGGTGTCTTTGCCCTTGAGATAAGCTTCAACTGCGGCAGAAGCCAGTCCCACATAAAACGCCGGTTATACACGCCGGTAAGGGGGTCACGGGAACTGTCTTCCATGAGTTTCTGGGCTAGTTCCGTGTATGCAGATGACCGGATGACGTTTTCGGTAACGTCCTGAATGCTTACCATCGCCAAGATGCTGCCCTGGGGTACCGGCACGGGGGCGATTTGCACGTGTTGTTGCATGAGCGAAAGGCCGTGCCGCCCGCGGTTATTGATGGGTATCGGTATCAAAAAATGGTTGAGCGATTGAGACATCACCTGCGGCGAATGGTTATTCAAGACGTTTTCCATTGCCCAAACAAAACGTTTATTTTCAAAATCCGGATAGAGTTCTTTCAGGGTTTTACCGGTTGCTTGCGCCGCCGGGACGCCGGTTTTTTGTTCAAGCCACCGGTTCCAGTATACAACCCTGTATTCGCCGGTCAATATAACTATCCCCATCGGAACGCGGTCGCAGACCTGTTGAAAAGATAACAGTTCACTCATGGGGCATCTTTTTCCTTAAAATCACAAAATCTCGAAAGCTTGCTTATTACGCTATCTACCATATCAGAGGTAATTACGATTACCAGGGTGCCTGTAATGTCGCGCTTTGAGGCGCAAAGCGCAGTTTTCACTACCAACACGACCATATCATTGGCCATTTTGGAAAGTATTTGCGGCAAACTGTCTTCTGTATAAACCGGCGTGGATAGCGTTATTTTGTCCTTCAGGGTGTTTGCAATGGAGGCTATACACGACGAGATGATGATGTTTCCGATTTCCATCACGGCCTCCTGTTCATAAAACTGAAGTTTTTCTCCCGCGTGTGAAAACGCATTACCCAAAACGGCCTGCGACAAAAACTTGCTGTCTTCACCCCGAAAAATCAGATAAGCCCTTCCCGCCAGCATGCCCGTTAACTCCTGATATACGATGGACTCCTCGCCCTTCGCAGACAGAACGTTATTTATGAACAACGCGTTATTCACTTCGGCAGGGGTAAGAATGTTAACTTCTGGAACTTCCAGCCGTATCTCATCAATCAGCAAGGTTGAAAGCTGCGTGGCTGATTTGCTTACACCGATGTTCATAATCTCTTTCAGGGCATCGGTCTGCATTTCAGTGAGATTCATGGCGTAATAACCTTCAGGGCGGAGACGATTTTTTCTTTCGTTATCGGTTTTTCTATAATCTTGGTGAATCCTAATGCTTGCGCGTCGTCCAGCACGCCTTGCTGTAGATTGGCGGAAAACAAGATAAATTTTGCAGACGACCCTGAGCCAATCAGCGTGCGCGCCACGTCAATGCCGTTTTTCCCGGGCATATTATAATCCAGGAAGATGATATCGGGGCGGATTTCCCCGGCGCGGGCAATCGCCGAATCATAAGAATTGGCCTCTTCTATCGTCGCGGGGTATTCCTTGGGAAAGTGCATTCTAAACAGTAACCTGGATGTAGCGCTGTCATCAACAACGAGGATTTTTTTCATGTGTTAAGGCCTTTTTTCTATAAGTTCGAAAAATCTTGGGAGTTTATTTATCAAACTACCTGCCAATTCAGAGGTGATTACCATTACCAGTGTTCCCGGGATATCGCGCCTTGAGGCGTGAAGCGTAGTCCTTATTAACAGCACAATATCGGAGTCATTCGACTGCGCTAAAAGAATACGCGGCAAGCTGTCTTCCATGTAAACCGGGGTAGAAAGCGCTATACGGTCTTTCAGGAGGTTCGCAATGGTGGATATACACGCGGAGATGACAATGTTTCCTATCTCCATCATGGCCTCATGCTCATAAAATTGTGGCTTATCGTTTGACCGGGAAAATGCGTCCCCCAAAACGGCTTGCGCCAGGAATAAGGAGTCCTTCCCCTGAAATACCAAATAGGTTCTTCCTGACAGCATGCCCGTCAATTCCTGATATATAATGGCATTTTCTTCGTCTTCCGGCATTGATTCACGGGCCTTGGACAGGGTAAGGAAGCTGATTTCAGGCACTTCCATCTGTATCTTATCATTGAGTAAAACGGAAAGCTGTGTGGCTGCTTTGCTTACACTAATGTTCATGATTTCTTTCAGGATGTCGTGCTGGATCTCAGTGAGGTTCATAGAACAATGTCTTTCATGGTGGAGAGCAGTTTCTCCTTCGTTATCGGTTTTTCAATGATTTTGGCAGTGGCGCTGTCATCAACAATAAGTGTTTTTTTCATAGTACCTTGTATAAGATTTTTGTAAATACCAGATTCTTGCACGGGCTGGAAACCTGTGCCACCAGATTCCCTATTTTATTCCTGCCACATAATTGGTGGCACAGGCATCCTGCCTGTGCTTTTATGTGTCCACACACCACGCACCAGCAGGGGATAAACCCCCGCGCCACAAGAGACTAACATATTACATTTTCATAATATATTGCAACGTATTATTATCACAAATAGCGTTAGAAAAATCAACTCATTTCCCGTGGACAAAACCTTTAAGATACGGTGCAATTCCGTTGAGTTCCACCACTTTGTCTACGGCATTAAGCGCAAGCGCAGCTCCCGGCATACCAAAGACGATGGAACTCTCCATGTTTTGGATAACGGTGTGCGCCCCGGCCTTTCGCATTTCAAGCAAACCGGTTGCCCCGTCATCACCCATACCGCTTAAAAGCAGCCCGATCGCATTTTTCCCGCATACACAGGCGGCGGATTGAAACAGGGTGGTTGCAGAAGGCCGAAACTGTCCAACCGGCGGGTCGCCGGCCAGGCGTACCGCTAATCCCCCTGCCGTCCTTTTCAATATAAGATGCCTGTCTTCCGGGGCAAAATAAACCGTAGAGGTCTGCAAAATCTCCCCGTCTTCCGCCAGTTTCAACTTCAACGGGGTGATTTTCTGCAGCCACTCTACCATACCGAGAAGAAAACCCTGCGACATGTGTTGAACCACGGCTATCGGAGTGGGAAATCCTGCCGGTAACCCGGAGAGAATTGCCTGGAGCGCCTGCGGCCCACCCGTAGAACATCCGATGGCAACAATCTCAAATGCATGGAACGGGACGTCAGACACGGATACTTGGACTTCAACCGGTATTACAGACTGTCTGATATACCGCCTGACCACCTTAACCCCCGCCATGGCCCTGACGGCTTCCACCAATTTACGGCTAATGGCTTGAAGGCCTTTAAGATCGACAAAATGTGGCTTCTCAATAACGGCGAGCGCCCCTTCCTCGATTGCCCGAAAACATATCTGTAGTTCGTCGTTTACACTTGAGCTAATAACTACAATGGGAACGGGGGATGACGACATGATGCTCCGGGTTGCCTCGAATCCATCCATAATGGGCATCCGTATGTCCATGGTGATGACGTCCGGCCTCAATTCGCGGGACATCTCCACGGCCTGTCGGCCATCTCGCGCCCTCCCGATTACCCGCATGTCCGGTTCTTTTTCAAATATGGTCTTCAGCAGTGCGGCAATGGTATCCGAATCATCGGTGATCAAAATTTTTATCATGCAAATCCTCAATGGTATTGGTACGAAAATGCATACTTTCATGCCCTTTTGTGAGCCATTGGCTCCGGCGTTAGCGTTACAACTTCCCCTTCCCGTCTTACAATCTCAATTATTGGACTTGAGTCGTCTTCTAGCCACTGTTTTTCTCCGCAGGGAATAGGCTCAATTCTGCTGTCCGTGCGGGCTGCAAGCCGCCAGAGGAGATTTATATCGGCGCGTCCGGACACTACGTCAAATTTTGGTGAAACGATCAAAAGATCAATGTCACTCCAGACCCCGGCATTCCCTTTCGCCTGCGAACCAAATATTATTCCACAGGTAACCACAACGCCATTTCTTGCCAATGTTTTCAGATAAGTTTCAACTATCGTTCTAATTCCAGATTCAACCATTAACACGAAACCTCAAATCCGAAATTCGAAACTCGAAACTCGAAACCCCAAACTTAAAACTCACCCCTCAACCACCAACTGCTTTACTACACTAAGGAGCGTCTTGCTTTCGAATTGCCCCTTTACAATGTACGCGTCTGCGCCAACATCTACGCCACGTTTTTTGTCGGCCTCGTTTGCCAGAGACGACACGATGATGACGGGTGTTTCCTTAATCTTCTCTTGTTCCTTGATATGTTTCGTTAGCTCAAACCCATCCATAACCGGCATCTGGACGTCAGTAACCACCAGGCCGAAGGCCTTGGTCTGGAGTATTTGCAACGCCTCCTTGCCATTGACGGCGGTGGTAACCACGTATCCATTGTTTTCCAGGACGCTCCGAATCAACGTGCGCGACGTTATGGAGTCGTCCACGACGAGTATCTCAGGCGGCATTTGTTCTGCGACAGCCGCATCCTTCGTAAGCAATCTTGAGCGTTTTCCGGGACGGAGTGCGGAATCCACCAGGTCGCCCGCGTTCAACGCCAGGACAATCGTACCGCTTCCCGTCATCGTTGCCCCGGCAACGTTTCTGACGGAATAGAGCGGCGGCTGGAGCTGTTTTATAACGATTTCCCGGTCGCCCAGTATCTCTTCCACCAAAAACGCCACGACCCGCCTTCCCTTTGAAATAATAACCACCGGCCACTTCTCCTTCGGATCGGGTTCAATGATGTCCATTTCAAGCGTTTCCGCAAGGTACCGGAAAGGAATGGGCTGTCCATGAAATAAGAGCGTATGGCTTGCCTCAACCTCCACAACGTCATCACGGCCTATTTCCACAGCGCGTTCTATCGAGGCCGTCTGGATCGTGAATATCTGCCCTCCCGCCCGCACCAACAGGCCATGCTCCGTAGAAAGGGTAAGGGGAAACCGCAGGATAAATTTGGAACCCTTGCCCTCAACGGTTTCAATACGGACGCTACCCTTGATCTTTTGCAGGTTGGTGCGCACGACGTCCAGCCCGTACCCGCGCCCGGAAATGTTGGTTATAATCTCTTTCGTGGAAAAACCGGGGTGAAAGATAATGTCGAGTACGTCCTCGCGGGACAAGACTTGTAGTTCCGCATTGGTATAAAGGTTTTTTCTTAATGCAATGCTTTTTACTTTTTCCACCAGCACGCCCTGGCCGTCGTCTTCAAGGCAAATGAATATCTGGCTGCCCTCGCTGCTTATAGAAAGCGTGACCTTACCTACCTCTGATTTATTAGCCTTCCTGCGCAATTCTGGGGTTTCAATGCCATGATCAATGGCGTTGCGGAGTAAATGGTTTAACGGATCGCGGATGCTTTCCAGCACCACGCGGTCTATTTCTATCTCACCTCCGGATATGGTAACGTCCACCTTTTTCCCCAGTTCGCGGGCAATGTCACGCGCGGTTCTCAAGGAAGGCTTCAGCAAGGTGGACACGGGAACAAGCCGGAGCATACGGGTATCGCTTTGGAGCGATGAGGATATGGAATTCAGGTTGTTGACAACCGAACGCATGGCCTTGTGCAGCCGGTACACCGTGGATTTTATGTCCATTACGTTGTTTGAGTACCGCTCGACGATGGTTTTCATCTCATCCAACAAGCTTGCGTTGATATTGTGCCGGGCGAGCGACTGGAAACTGGAAAGGGTCTTCGCTAATTGATCGACCCCTGCACGTAACAACTGCATGTCGGTGAAATGGTCTTCCGTTTCCAGCTTTGCAACCTGCAATTCTTCGGAGAGGGCGGTGATCCGTTCCAGTTTGTCAACCGTTACCCGTATAAAGTCTGCGCCGCTCTTTGTTCCGGTGGGGGTTTCAGGAATGGGCGACGGTTTGCTGATAGCCTCCTCGTTCTCCAATGTCGCCATTTGCGCGGACTTATCCGGCAACACCAACAGCCGGTTCTTTTCCTGTGAAGCCATCTGCTGCAACTTGCCACAAAAAGCTTTTTCATCGAAATCGGCCGATGTTCCAGCAGAATATGCATGATAAGCGCCCCTCATACGGTCCAGGGCCTCCAGGCATAAATCTATGTTTTCAGGGCTGAGGATGGCATTTTCTTGCTTCAAACTACTGAACATTGACTCCAGGCTGTGGGCAATGGTACCGATAGACGCCAGCCCAACGCCACGCGCCGCCCCCTTGATGCTGTGCGCCTCGCGGAACACGGTATTGAGCGTCTCCTGGCGTGTAGCGTTTTCCACTCCTTTTTCAAGCCGGAGCAGCTCTTCCGTAATTACCTGCAGCCGTTCTTCCAGCTCGCTACGAAACGTATCACGCAGCAGTTTGAGCGTTTCCGGGTCAAAATCACTGTTATCCATAGTGTTTCCTTAAAAGCTTTGTTGGTTTCAGATTTCGAGTTTCTGGTTTTAAATTAGACTTTCGGTAATTTTTCCCTGTAGAGCGAAGAGCCTCTTCGCTCTACAACAGGCCCGAAGGGCTGAAAGGATATAGCCAGGGGTAAAGCCCCTGGTAAATGCAACAACATAGCCAGCCCCGA
>JACVXV010000068.1 GCA_015661205.1 Candidatus Brocadiaceae bacterium | reverse complement strand
TTGTTTACTGTTCGACTGTTTTACAAATTCTTCATCCCCTTGTATCCCCTATCACCCTTCTGTTGTAAAGGGTTTTTATGTTTATGCGCCTGCTCTATAGGAAACTCAAAGCCGTCTTGGGGCGACCCTTTAGGGTTGCCACCCCAGGCGCGTGTTCATACAGTTGCAAGGCTGAAGCCTTGCCCTACGTATAAAAAGAAAGTCACCGAAAGCCGAATTTAAACGTCTCCTATTCACCCTTTTTACCATTTCAAGGAACCGCTCATGCTCAAAAAATACCGTAAACTTCTTTGCGCCTCAGCCACCGGATTTATTTGCCTGATTCTGCCGTCCGTCTTGTTTGCCCAAACGGCCGATACCCCATGGCCCATGTTCCGGCACGATTTACAGCACACGGGAAGAAGCCCCTACGTGTCCGCACAGAAACCCACGATCAAATGGACGTTCAAAACGGGAGGCCCCGTCACCACCTCCCCGGCTATCGGGAGCGACGGCACGATTTACTTCGGCTCGAAGGATAAAAAGCTGTATGCGGTTACTAAGGAAGGCAAGCTGAAATGGTCTTTTGAGACCGAGGGTGAGGTGGAGTCGTCCCCCGCGATCAGAAAAGACGGCGTGATATTCTTCGGCTCATGGGATCAGCACCTCTATGCAGTAAAACCTGACGGTTCACTACTCTGGAAATACAAGAGCAACGGGGGCATTATTTCTTCACCCGCCATTGCGGAAGACGGCACCGTCTATGTCGGTTCCTGGGACAAGCGGCTTCACGCCGTATCGTCCGACGGCGTCCTGAAATGGACGCAAAAGACGGCCGACCACATCGTCTCCTCTCCGGCCATCACCCCAGACGGAACTATCTTCTTCGGTTCCGGCGATTATTATTTGTTTTGCATGACGCCCGCAGGCAAGGCCGCCTGGAGCTTCGGCACCCGCTACCTCCTTGACGCCTCGCCGCTCATCGCGCCCAACGGCAATATATACATCGGCTCCGAAGACGCGAAATTCTACGCCTTTAAACCGGACGGAAAGGTATTCTGGTCTTACGACGCCCAGTATGACATTGATTCTTCCGCCGCCATGGACGTTGACGGCACGGTATACTTCGGCGCGGGCGACAACTGCATTTACGCCTTTACCGTGGATGGGAAGTTGAAATGGCGCTTTGAAACCGGCGCCTCAGTCAGTTCCTCGCCGGTCATTGGAGCGGACGGCACCATTTACGTCGGCTCCCGTGACAAAAAGATATACGCCCTGAAACCGGACGGCACCATAAAATGGACGTTGGAAACAGGTGAAGCCATAGAAGCTTCCCCATCCATCGACGGCTACGGTACCCTCTACATCGGCTCCAACGACGGCATGCTCTACGCCATCGGAGAAACAGCAAAATAACCAAAATTTACGCAAAACCTCTGTAGGGTGGATTAAGCAAAGCATATCCACCAAATAATGATTATTCCTTATTCTTTTGGCATCTGGAATTCACATACAAAAAAATTGGGGTTTCTGCGACTTTGTATTGCAGACGCACGTAGGGCAAGGCTTCCGCCTTACAACTGTCTGAACACGCACCAACCAGGGGCGGCAACCCTAAAGGGTCGCCCTACGGTCACAGGTGTTAAGTTAAGAAATGAAAAGTCGGGCAAACGCAACCTAACTGTATTAGCCAAATAACCCAAAGGGGCGTAATACCACAGCCCAGGGCAACGCCCACATGTTTATACACATCTTTTCGCTTTCCGCAAGGAATTGGGCGTACAGCGGTTGCTTGTGAGTCTTGTTTTTACATAAAAACCCATGATTTACCGCAATTATTAAAAGATGTGTATAAACCTAAGGGCAACGCCCTGGGTTTAGCATTATTAGCACAACAAGCCCTGAAGGGGCGATATTGGGGACAAAATAACGGTTCATTCGGTATTACGCCCTTTCAGGGCTTGTTGGTTTATCCGTGTCCCCAGGGCGTTGCCCTGGGCTAAGCTATTTCTCCCCTTCAGGGCTAACAAAAACAAGGGTTTGCCGGTAATTACAGGTTTCTTAACTTAACACCTATGTCCCTACGGCAGGCACTAAGGGCTGAAAGTGAAGCCCCTCGTAAATGGAATACCAAAGGGGCGACAGAAAAGGCTGCCTACATGACGGAAACACCCGTTTTTCCCAGCATGTATTATTATTTTAATCACAAAATCAAACTGCCGCAGGAAACATAATAACCAGAATGGTGCAATTTGACGTTTAAGGAGCGTGGAAGGTGGGCGACGCCCACCCTACATAACTATGCAAGAAACCATAGCCATCCGAATCCTTAAAAAAGAGAACAACCGCCGTGGAGACCTCTTCGGGCGGCTCATGGCCGACCTTTTCGTCGCGCTGGGCTACGAGTATCCTCGTTTGAAAGTCCACAAGTCTGGCCGTGAGCTGGATATTGTAGCAAACCACCGCCTCGAACCACGTTGGGCAATTGGCGAGTGCAAGGCCACTACAAATACAATAGGCGGCAATGAACTAAACACATTTGTAGGTCGCCTTGATGTTGAGCATAATAACAAACGTCCTCTTACCGGCTACTTCATCTCACTTGCCGGCTTCACAGAGACCGCCATTGAACAAGAGAAGCAGCGACAGACTAAAATCGTTACCCTCACCGGTTCACAAGTCGTCAAAGAACTGGTAAATGGACGTATCATCATTGCAAAAGACAGAGCAACGGAACTCGCCGGACGCTGTTGTGCGGGTCATGCCGATCTGGTACTTGACCTACAAGCCGACCTCTTGGCACACGAACGCGGCGGGATATGGGCAATCTACTATACACAAGGCAAAGCCCGTACACATTGCGTCCTGGTGCACTCTGACGGCACCCTGCTTGCCAGTGCGCTTACAGATGAAGTTGTGGTCGCAGATCAAGACTGTGACGGCGTGCTGACCAAGCTCGTCTGCCTGAACCCTGCCCCCCCGGCTGGTTTTGACGCCGACCCGCATGTTGCAGAGGCACTCGCCGCCTATTGTCAATACCTGACAAACGAGTGTGGCTTTATCCAACTTGACGGCCTGCCCGCCGATAGCGACGTCGGCTCTCGACGGCTCAGGATTGAAAATCTCTTTGTGCCGCTGCACCTGGACGTTATGGCAAGGGATGGCAATGAGCAAAAGAAGATGCAGCGCCAGCCGGTAGGCGCTGTCATTTCCAGCCACCCGCGCCTTGCGTTACTCGCCGCGCCAGGTGGGGGATAATCCACGCTTATTAAGTGGCTTGCAGTTGCCTACGCCGATCCGTCAAGGCGTGAGCAGATCGGCAATGAACTTCCTTCACGCGATTGGCTCCCTCTCTTTTTCGCTGTCGTGAATTGCGCGGTCTTGCCCGTGGGTCTTTTGCCGAGCTGCTCGACGCCCTGTCTCAGCATGAGCCGGTACGCCCGCATGCGGCGGTATTCCGTGCCTACGTTGACCGTGCATTACTATCGGGCTGCGTTCTGCTGCTTGTGGATGGACTGGACGAGATATCCGATCCCGGCGACCGCGCGGCCTTCGTTTGTACGATCCGCACGGCGCTCCTGGCATATCCGGGTGTCGCCTTTGTTGTAACGTCGCGCGAGGCCGGTTTCCGGCATGTGGCGGCGCATTTGTCTCCGGTCTGTACGCACGCGAAGCGTTGCCTACCGAACTCGGATACGTCAAGGGTTCCGTGGACGAGTTCATACATCGCGTTGAAGACCGTAGCAGCCTGTTGATGATGACGGGACATGACGTAGAGAATGGCCAATTGGTTGAATTTTTCGAGTTTCGGCACCTCACCTTCCAGGAATTCCTCGCGGCCCGGGCCATGGTCGAAGGGTGGCATCCGGGCCGGAAAGAGAATGATACGCTTGTTAGCGTTTTGGAGCCGCATTTCGAAGAGGAGCGGTGGCGGGAGGTGATCCCGCTCGCCGCAGTGCTCGGCGGTAAAGCTACCGAGGCGCAAGCTCGACCTGAAACCATCCGTGCTGCGTTGGATGCACTCGTTAGACTTTCAGATTATTATGGTGAAAACACTTTTGTTCCAATGCTCGTCCGCGGGCACTATGGACTGGATTTTCAAGCCGCGTCGGTAAGTCAGTTCTTTACCACGCAGTCTCCAGCCAACGATTTACGAGGAGTAATAGCACTGGAAAGTGTCGTCTGGTGGCAAGCCATTGAAGAAGATACCGTCGCAGCATACTCCTCTGCAGCCGAGGGGTTTCTAACTATGTTGGAACAGTCAGAACGATTGGCTTCATGCAAAGGAGCCATGGGGATTACTCGCTTCTGCTCCAAGTTGAGCCGTCTTCGAGAAACGACGAATATTGAATCGTTCGTGAAACTGCTTCGAAAAGCGCGTGTAAAACTACAACAGATGATCTTCGCAGAGCAACCGCAAGAACAATTTGTGGCCTGTCAGGCGATTGGAACAACTGGTGAATGCCGCGTATTGACTGTACCGCTTGAGCCAGAAGCCTATTCGCAGATATTTCATCTGTGGCGACGTGCCTCATCAGGGTCTGTGCGGTGGGCGGCTGGCTGGTGCATGATCCAGCAACCGGTTCTGCCGAGAGAGGTCACTCACTATGAATCATCAGTCCCGTCAAGCAAGATGAAGAATCTTCTCGTTGAGTATGAACAGCTTGATTTTTGGCAGGAGAAACCGCTCGCCTTAGTCTGCGCTTGGTATGCGCACGCACAGAGCAACGGCGAGATTACTAAACGGTCGCGTAAATTGATGCAGGAAGTTCCACAAACAGCCAATGAATCTTCACGTCGCGCGCTCCGCGAACTGCTTAAGCACCTCGGTGAGGACGTAGAATAAGCGCAAGACGCTCCAACTGCGGAAATTCAAATGGTTCGCATGTAGGGTGGGCATAGCCCACCTTATCCGGCAATCCAAGGGTCTAATATAAACCAGCGTATTCCTCCCGGCGACGCCTCTGCACGTTTACGCAGCAGGCCTCTCGCCTGCCGTTTTTTGCGGCCCAACAATCGCAACACAAGCATCCTCCCCGATTGTTTTCTGCCACCCCAATTCGGCAGGCAGGATGCCTGCGCTACGTGTGCAGGCTGGAAGCTTGCACTACTTAGTTTTATAAGCACTGCTTAACGGCCAATCTTCTGCCTTTCAGCATAGACCTGCCTTTACAGGATTATTTAAGGTGTAATAGCAGGCTTTGATAAAATCTTCCACTAGTGTCCGGTTATAAGTTAAATAAAGACAATTGTTTATAGTGGTCGTAAGGACTAAAGCAGCCTGGATAGATCGGCCAGGTAATGTCCTTTGTTTGTTTGCCAATTGCAGTACAATATTTATGCACGGATATGTTGAAACATGTAATATTTTGGTCGCGTAGAATTATGGAGACTTTTAGTCAAATTGCCATTGTAACCCCAGGTAATCAAAGGCGGTCGTTATGCCAGGTCTCTCTTTTTCTACGCGACCAATATTTTAGAGCAAATTAACGCCTTTAAATGTGTAAATGAAGGCGGAACAGAAGATACTGCCATTATTAAACTAAAGTTATGCGGTGAAGACATTGAATTAAAATTCAAAGAAAAGCACATAGTAGATTTACAGGAAATCTTAAAATCGGTTGGGAAGGTATAAAATGAAGACGAAATAGCGCTTGTCAATGATCCTAAAATAATATATATTCAGAGTATATATTCAAAGGAGGTGTTTTATGAAAACTGCAAAAATTTTTCAAAACGGCCAAAGCCAGGCTGTCAGGCTGCCCAAGGAGTTTCGGTTTGAGGGCGACCACGTGTTTATCAAAAAGTCGGGAAATATTGTGATGCTTATTCCAGCCAAAGAATCGTGGAATTCTTTGGTAGACAGCCTTGATAAATTTACCGATGACTTCATGGGTGAGAGAAAACAGTTGGATACCCAGACAAGGGAGCCACTTTAATGAAATGTATGCTTGATACCAATATATGCATTTATCTCATCAAGCGGAAAAATCCTAAAATCCTTGCGTATCTCAAAAAACACGCCATAGGGGAGATTGGTATTTCATCTATTACCCTCGCGGAACTTCAATACGGGGCGGCAAACAGCAATTATATCCAGAGAAACAGAGAGGCTTTACATGAGTTTATCCTGCCTCTTGAAATTGCAGATTTCGATGAAAAGGTTGCTGAGGTGTATGGGAATGTGAGGGCGAACCTTGAAAAGGCAGGAACCCCTATTGGCTCAATGGATATGCTCCTTGGCTCTCATGCCATGAGTCTCGGTGTAACCCTTGTAACTGATAATACCAGGGAATTTAATCGGATAAAAGGGCTTAAGGTTGTAGATTGGACTGTTTGAAGGTAAGGAATTAGGCCTTTCGGCGGCTTTCAACAGCGTAGTGGCAAGGCGCGCCTTGCCACTACAAAGTCGGTTTGAAATTCCTGTACATTAAGTTATGCATTCGGCGACTTTCATCCGCGCAACCGAGACGGTTGCGCTACCAGTTTGAAATTCCTGTACGTTAAAATATGAAGTTATGTTTGCGGGAAAGCTATGCTCACCATCTCCATCCTTATTTCAACAAAAAATCGTTTCCACGACCTAAAGGAATGCGTCGTTTCGCTGCTTGCCCAGTCAATCAAGCCTAACGAGGTCATCCTGGTGGATGCAGGCGACACGAACAAAAGCCGGGAAATGGTCGAAAAACTACTTATGGATACGGGCATATCGTTAACCTATCATCGGCAGGACGTGATTGCCGGAAAGATCAGAAAGACGATGGCCTGGAACCGGGCGGTAAAAACGGCGCTTGGCGATATTATCGTCTTTCTGGACGACGACGTCGTGCTTGAAAAGGACTATCTTTCTCAACTCCTGAAGGCCTACCGGGAAAATACTATTCCCGGCGTTGTGGGGGTTATGGGATACACGAAGAACCCCCACGACGAGAAACAAAAATCGCCGATGTTGTCCGCACTGAAAAAAGCGCTCTATAAATGTTTCCTCCTGTACCGCGATGATGGCGGCGGGCGCATGCAACCGTCGGGCTTCCCCGCGTATTCGTCCGCAAAAGACGCCATTATCCCGGTGGAAATAATGCCTACCTGCAACATGAGTGTCAAAAAAGAGGTCTTTGGGGAATTTGTCTTTGATGAATGGTTTCACGGTTATTCCTATCAGGAAGACGACGACTTCACCTACCGCGTCTCCCGAAATCACAAGTTCCTTTATACGCCCTTTGCTGAATTAACGCACAAAACCTCTCCCACTGCCCGCGACAATGCCGAAAAAGTGGAGGCCATGAAGGCGCTCAACCATTTTTATTTTTTCAGAAAAAACATGCCAAAGACGCCGAAAAACTGCCTGGCATTCTTGTGGGCGGAGATCGGGATACTCTTTTTTCGGTGCGTTTCATTCGCCTCGTTACGGGAATTCCTGCTCTCGTTTACCGGTGTAATGGTCTGGAGAAACATCCCCGCTATCAAGGCGCGGATATTGACCTACGCCGGCATAATACGTGCGGTCGCATCAGGAAAGGATATCGGGTAATAATATGCATCCCCTCAAGAACAGACCAAACGCCCTTGTCCTCCAAACCGCCAACCGGTATAAAATCTCCCGGAAGGCGACAAACTCGGTGCTAGCCAACGACCTGCTCCTGCGCGAAGTACAAAAAGCGGTTCCCTATATGCGTGGACGTCTCCTTGACGTCGGCTGCGGCGAGAAGCCTTACAAAGACATTCTTTCCCCACACGTGAGTTCTTACGTGGGGATAGATTTACCGCAGACCATCCACGCACAATGCGAGATCGACGCCTTCGCCAATGCGCACCACCTGCCGTTTAAAAAGGACACCTTTGACACGGTGTTGTGCCTCGAAGCCCTTGAGCACGTCGAAAGGCCGCTGGACGTGATAAGGGAGATGTATGCCGTTTTGCGAAAGGGCGGCGCACTTGTCCTATCGGCGCCGCAAAATTATTGCCTCCACAACGACCCCGCCGATTTTTACCGTTTTACAAAACAGGGCTTGGCGGAGCTAGTGGGTAATCAGGCGGGTTTTACAATACGCTACATCCATTCCCTGGGCGGTACCAGAGAATTCCTGTTTGACGCCCTGTGCAAATGGCTGTTTTTAAAGGTACATGCGGGCATATTGGGCAGGATACTACCGCGTTCATTAAAAAAATCCATCGTCATTGCCCCCCAGATAGTATACCTTGCGGTCTTCAGAAACACGGATATCAATGTCCTGTTTTCACTGGGAAACATTGTGGTTGCGGTGAAATAGTGGGAGCGGTTTATAGGGGACTTGTAACTGGATGGAATTGGGATGGTGGAGATAGTAAGGAGGATCACGATCTACGTATTCTGCCTTCCTGCTTCCTGCATTCACACGACCCGTGTTGCACGGTCGCCATGTTGTTTGCCGCATTGGATTCGGCAAATCCACCAAGCGGTGTTGCTTATAACGGTTTGTCCTCACGAAAATTCCACATTTAGGAGAATAAGGAAAAGTCATCATCTGGTGGATACGCTTCGCTTAATCCACCCTACACCCTACGCACTTTTTTGCAACATTGTGGTTTGAAATACTTACATACAATATGGCTCTTGCACTTGTATACCGTATGTGGTACACTTTTTCACACTCTTACATCCTCCATTCACCGTATGAATCCTAAGCCATTCCTCTTTGCATTTATGGAGGAGATTATTCTGGAAATACTTCAGTAAGGCGTTTCAGCATGAAAGAATTAAAAACGATATTTGACCGGCTTGGTATGAATGAGCAAAACGGTCTTTTTCTGACTGAAAAAGACGAACGGGACAAAGGACTACCTGCCCGGATAAAGCGGCTACTGAAAGACAAACTCAGACCAAAAGCCTTCTTCTGTATTGCTAACAAACCTATCGTATTGTTTTACGATTCTCATTCAAACAAAGAAGAACTCTTCAAGGCTATCTGGAACTTCAATGAATCCCCGGTTGTAATCATTAACGAACCGAATACCGTTGAAATATTCAATGGATTTTCCTATCTACTTGAAGGAAAAACCCTTGAGAGGTTGGAAGACGATAGCTGTCTCGATAATTTTTCATATTTTGAACTTGTTACCGGCAAGACATGGCAAAAATACCATAAGAACCTTACGTACCAGAATAGGGTTGACTACAAGTTACTGGAAAACATAAAAGCCGCCAGGGAGTTACTCGTCAGCAAGCACCACATTGATAGCCCCTTAGCCAACGCCCTTATTGGAAAATGTATCTTTATCCGTTATTTGATAGACCGCAATGTTTGCATCAAGTTTGATGGCATATTGCGGCCGTGGTCGAAGAATGAATTTTGTAAGCTTTTAGGCGATAAAAAACTCACCATTCGTTTTTTGAATTATCTAAAAGATCATTTTAATGGAGAAGCTTTTCTTTTAGAAGACTCCCAGTTAGAAAAAATTCCCGATAAGGCATTCATAATCCTGCAACGACTTATGCGGGGAGATGAGATAGATACGGGTCAGATGTCTTTGTTTGACATTTATAATTTCTCAATAATTCCGGTTGAATTTATCAGTAACGTTTATGAGTATTTTATCGGAGGTGAAAATCAGGCAAAAAAGGGCGCTTATTACACACCTTTGTTTTTGGTTGACTACATAATATCTGAAACGGTAGAAAAATATTTTGATGAAAATTCAAATGAATACAACTGCAAGATACTCGACCCTGCGTGCGGGTCGGGCATATTTCTGGTCGAGGCGTTAAGGAGGATGATAGAGCGTTACGAGGTTATTAGCAAAACCACTTCCGGTAATACAAATGATTTTAAAGAGGTATTGCGAAGACTGGCAGAAGAAAACATTTTTGGGATTGACCAGGAGGAAGATGGTAACGCAATAAACGTTGCCATATTCTCCGTATATCTTGCCTTGCTTGATTACCAGAAACCAAAAGAGATAGAAAACTTCAAATTTCCAAAACTGCTAAACAGGAATTTTTTTATCAAGGATTTTTTTGACCTTGATGTGGATTTCAATAAAAAGATTAAAGAAATCAAATTCGATTTTATTCTTGGAAATCCTCCCTGGAAACGGGGAAGCAATCAAAACGCCTTGTTTTTGAAATATATTGAAAAAAGAAGGGGAGAAGAATCAAGCAAAGCAAATGGAAAGCCGTTGCCAACCATCAGCAATCACGAAATCGCACAGGCCTTTTTGCTGAGGACAAGCGATTTTAGCGGCGATAGAACAAGATGCGCCCTGATTATTACCAGTAAGGTATTGTATAACCTTAAAGCTGTAGATTTCAGAAGATACTTTTTGCATAATTATTTTATTGATAAAGTATTTGAACTTGCCCCCGTCAGAAGGGAAGTGTTTGATAAGTCGAACGACCCGGCAACTGCCCCCGCTGCAATTTTGTTTTTTCATTATGCACACGGCAAGGCTACCGATAAAAACGTTATTGAACATATTACATTAAAACCCAATCGTTTCTTTTCCCTGTTTAAGGTCTTTGTGCTTCAAAGAAATGATTGCAAACAGGTTGTTCAATCCCGTCTTGTGGAGTATGACTGGTTGTGGAAAACGTTGGTTTATGGAAGTTATTTGGATTTTAATTTTGTAAAAAGGTTAAAGGATGAATATCAAACTATTAAAAATTATAGAAAAGCAAACAAATACTTGGAAGGGCAAGGGATACAGTATGGAGAAGATAAAAATGATGCTAATGAATTAAAAGGCTTGCCAATGATAAGTACCGAATCTATTCATCCATACTTCATGGAAACCCCTACGGAGATATTTTCAATTCCTTTTGTGCATCGGGTTAGGGATATTCGACTTTTTGATAAAAACAAATTATTAGTTAAGAAAGGCTTAAGTCCCGGCTTAAAATCAATAGCTGCTATTTCGTATGAAAAATGTGTATTTAAAGATTCGTTAACTGCGATTAAAGTATTTAAACAGGTTGATATTACAGACTTAAAGATATTTTGTGGTCTGTTACAGTCAGATATATTTTCTTATTTTATTATCCAGACGGGGTCTTCTACGGGTATTGAGAGAGAACAGGGGCATAATCCTGATAAGTTTAATTTTCCGTATGTAAAAAATTTAGCCGTAGCTAACTGTGTAGAACAAATTGAAGCGCTTAACGAAAAACTTTTCAATGAAAACAAAACACTGTTGAACCCTAATGTGAATAAACTGGAACTCGAGAAAAAAACCCTCATTAACAAACTGAACGAGGAAATCTTAAACAGTTTTAATTTAAACGAACAGGAGCGATCACTTGTAGATTATGCGGTAAATATTACGATCCCCTTGGCGATGAGGCATGAAGGCTATGAAAAAGAATTATTCTCACCATTAGGGATCGAAGATCCATTTTTAAAGGACTATGCTCAGGTATTTATAAATCGCTTTAAGAATTCCTTCGAACGGCGTGATAAAAAGTTTACCATTCACATCTGGCATAACAATCACATAATAGGAATGTTTTTTAAGGTAACCGATGAGAGAAAGAATGGAGAAGAAATTGTATGGGAAAATAAATCCGATGATAACTTGCTGTCTAAATTATATTCACTCGGCTGTCAGCAGATCACCGAGTCGCTTTTTATGCAAAAAGACGTCCGTGGTTTTGAAAGAGACGGCTTTTATATCATTAAACCCAATGAGAAAAAGTTATGGCATAAGGCAATAGCATATCTTGACGCGGAGGAATTTGCGGATGCAATGTTGAGAGAGGGTAGCAAGGAGAATCAAAATGCTTAGTAAGCTTGATCCTTCAACTTTCCAGGAATCAGCAGGTTTTAGAGATGCAGAATTTCAAGATGTTCTTACAAAGATAGTATATTGCTATAGGCTGATGTTATCCAATAACGTTAGAGTCGCAAATGATGAAAACGAAATCAGAGATG
Source organism: Candidatus Brocadiaceae bacterium (assembly GCA_015661205.1). Classification (GTDB taxonomy): domain Bacteria; phylum Planctomycetota; class Brocadiia; order Brocadiales; family Brocadiaceae; genus JACVXV01. The sequence continues at coordinate 3,588 of JACVXV010000068.1, read as the reverse complement.
AATTGCTGAAAAACTATCTAAAAAACAATGAAATCAGAAATCAATTAGAATTAACAGTATATCTTTTTGATAGGGAGGTTCCGGAAGACAAGACCAAAGGGAGAACCGATATAAAAGTGCAAACGAGGAATACCTTTGTGGATACATCCGCCTATTATATAATCGAATGCAAGCGTCTGGATAATCAAAATCTTAAAGGGAAATCAGGGATGAACGCTGAATATATCAGGGAAGGTATCATGCGTTTTGTCGGCGGCAGTTATTCAACAAATAAACTTTTGAACGGCATGATTGGTTTTGTAGTTGAGCGAATGGATATCAACGCCAACGTTACCAATATTAACCACTTGTTAAAAGACAGGTTTTCTGAAGCAAATACAGAAACAGTCTTGACCGCTCTTAATTTTATTAGAGATTTTCAATATCAATACTATTCTCTTCACAAAGACAATGACAATAATAAAATCAAACTATACCACCTGATGTTTGATTTCTCAAAAAACGTGGTAAATTCCGGGGACACCTCTTTTCATTGTTGAAATAAGCAATACAACAGAAATTCCCTTATATTTTTCTTGATGCACATAGGTAATTCCGCTATGTTCAAACTCCATGCCCATTGACAAGAAATCATCATCTGTTACGATTACCAAGTTATTCTTGCTTGCAAAAGCAAGCTGCTCTTCATCTGAAAGACCCAGGTTGCAGGCGTCTCTTGCAGAGAAAGTTTTAACACCCCTTGTTATTAAATTTAGACGTACGACCTGTACCTCTCCCTCCTCCAAAAAAGGCACTAACATTGGCTAACCCATTGCATGAAAATGGCTCACTAGTTTACAGGTGGCTGTATAATACAGGTCCATATCAGCCACTAGCAATCCTAGCGCCTAAACATACTGCATATTACACAATAATGCATATCTCATTTATTGCCAACACATACGATATATTTGATAAATAGTTGGCACCTTAGGCATTTGCTATGCTAGCATATACTATATATGAATTATTCATAAATACTAAACTGTTGGCCGGTGGCAGCCTTCTCGATATCCATGAAATGAGTCCTCTGATGGCGGGTATTGAGATGCACCGCCCCACGCCGTCTCTCCCCATAACAAAGGAGAGCGGGGTGTGTTTGATTTTCTTAAACATCGAATTAATAAAGGGGGAGCCTATGCGGATACAAAATGATTGGTTGCTTAACGATAAGCTCCATTTTGGTTTCATGTTCATAGCCGTGTTTCTCGCAAACGTACTGTTGTCTTCATCCCTTTTCTCACAAAATTACGTCATTAACGGCGCGCCGGAAAACAAAGGAAAGGATACGGAGGCCAAGGACAGCATTGTTCGGACAGAGTCTTTAATTATGAGAGATAAGCGCGTCCTGATACGCGTCGTGTTAGACGAGGGCGCCAGAACCCTTACCAATCACAAGAGATACCGGGAGGCTGTGTATCTGCTGCCCGACAAGGTTGTTTACGATGAGGTAAGCAAACACATCTTTTATTACACCGACAACACCGAGGTGGAGATTGGAAGGGTAAAAAGTTTTCTCGGTCTCATGCCCTACATTGCGCTGGCGGATGGCGTGACAATCGTCAGCTCTCCTACGGACGCCAAGCTATTAATCTCACGGAATAGTGACGTGAAAATGGCCGCAAAACTGCCGTTCCCCACGGAAAAAGCGGGCATGGAGGCGACTCTGGGCAAAAAGTGCAGCCAGTGCCACGTCCTGGATTACATATATTCCCACAAGAACTGGGTTGAAGAGGACGTGCTTCACGCCTTCAACAGGTTACAAATGGAAAAAGAGGAACCATTTACTGCCGACGAACAAAAGATCATTGAGTTATTTAAACGATATCAAAGGGGTGAGATCGATAAAGGAAAACTGGCTGAATTTGAATCGTTAAAACACTTGGGAGAAAGAGACGTGGCAAACGTTGCAGAAAACGTATACATGAACAATTGCGTGCCTTGCCACAGTCCATCAAAGATAAAAGACGTTTCCATCTTATACTCGAAGCGGAAGTGCAAGAGTATCGTTGACCGGATGAAGGAAAAAGAGCCTACGCTCTTTTTACAAACGGACATGGACAGTCTGGCCGGCTATTTATGGGAGATAAAATTGAGACCATATAATAATTAAACCTTGTTACGGGAAAGGAGGTTGCAAGAGGTATGTTTTGCCGTACAGCAGTTGGTGTTTTGTTTTGCAGAAGGCATGTTGTTTAGCAGTATCGTGAAAAAAATAGTTTGCAGTATTGAAGTCCGGTATTTATCATTCTAAAGGAGACAACCATGAGAAAGAAGGTATTTTTAGGTGCCTCATCGATCTTTGCATTGTCGATGATTGCGCTCTTTGCATCGACTGCTATGGCGGCTGATGCGCCGAAAATCGACACGGGAGACAATGCATGGATACTTGCGTCATCCGCATTGGTGTTGATAATGACGCCCGGTTTGGCCTTATTCTACGGGGGCATGACAAGGGCAAAAAACATGGTGAATACCATGTGGATGAGTTTTATCGCCATCTGTATTGTAAGTGTGCAATGGGTGCTTTGGGGGTATAGTTTATCGTTTGCGCCGGGATGCTGGTTTATTGGCGGCCTTCAATGGTGCGGATTAGGATTAGGCGCCGTCGGACAAGCGCCGAGCGACCTTTATGCCACCACCATACCGCACATGTCTTTTATGATATTCCAGTGTATGTTTGCCGTTATTACCCCGGCGTTGATGACGGGAACGTTTGCAGAGCGGTTTAAATTTAATGCCTGGTTGTTGTTGATATTTTTATGGACGAGCATCGTTTACGCCCCGATGGCACATTGGGTATGGGCTTCGGACGGCTGGTTGCTCAAGCTGGGCGCGTTGGACTTTGCCGGTGGAACCGTTGTCCACATCTGCTCCGGCGCGTCAGGCGCAGCGGTAATGTGGATGGTGGGAAAGCGGAAAGGGTATCCGAAAGAGGTAAAACCGCCCCACAACTTGCCGTTTGTCATGCTGGGAACCGGCTTGCTGTGGTTTGGCTGGTTCGGCTTTAATTCCGGCAGCGCTTTAGCGGCCAATGGACTAGCCGCAAGCACGTTTGTCGTCACCAATACGGCAGCCGCAGCGGCTGGTTTTGCGTGGACGGTTCTTGAGTGGATACATCACAAGAAGCCAACTATACTCGGCGCCTGTTCTGGTGCTGTAGCAGGATTGGTTGCTATTACACCGGCTTCCGGTTTTGTAGGCCCTATGGCATCGATCGCAATTGGTGTTGGTGGAGGTCTGGTATGTTTCTACTGTGTAACAAAGATGAAGAAGGCCTTTGGATACGATGATGCACTTGACGTTATTGGTGTGCATGCTATGGGTGGAACCTGGGGGGCATTTGCTACCGGCATCTTTTGTAGCACGACGGTAAATCCAGCCGGTGTCGATGGTCTAATCTATGGTAACGTTGCTATCGTGGGAAAACAATGGATAGGTATCCTGGTTGCATGGGCATGGTCTTTTGGTATAACAACGCTCTTAGGCTGGTTTGTTAATGCAACTGTCGGTTTGAGACCAAGCGAATCGGAAGAAATTGCCGGGATG
>JACVXV010000067.1 GCA_015661205.1 Candidatus Brocadiaceae bacterium | reverse complement strand
TATTTTCTCAATAAAAACATCTTACACATTTTTGGAAGGCAATGCTCCTTTTCTCTTCCTATGTCTTACTTATTACCCACAGATTCTGCGGACGAGCCCTATTTTTAAACATTCAAATCTCCACCTATTCTCCATTTTGAAGGTAGGTATAGTACTTTTTACCAATTTGCATATAGAGCGTGGACTGATTTTTAGATGTTCTGCAAGCGTCATAAATGCCATTATCTCATGATTTTGCATATATTTCCATCTTTTTGCATAATTAAGTTTCTCTATTACTCCCTATACTATTTTACATTAAAATTTTAATGAAATAATTTATCAAAAGCAACTGTTTTTTTGGTGGGGTTATCCGCTATTTTGGAATTAACCCTGTCAGGGTTTAAAACCCTGACAGGGTTGCCGCGCAAATTCTGTACTTCGGATTTTGTATCTTCCGGCTCGTTCGGGTTAGGTATTCGGCAACTTTGATTAAGTTCCCTGCATAGCGTTAGGTATGAGTATGGTGCTTCATGGTGTGTACTATTTTTTCGCAAAATTCCGTCAAAGTATTATCCCTGGCGCCCATGACTACAATGCAGTCGCCGATGCGAGCCTCCGTTGTAATCATCGGAATGATATCATCCCTCTTTTCGACAAAGAATGCATTCTTGCCGCCTTGCTTTATACTGTTGATAAGATCGGCGGAAGATATACTTTTGTTGGCAGTACCACCCGCGTAAAATATCTCCGGCATAAAGAGTAAGTCTTGGGGAGAGAGGACATTGATAAACGCTTCGATAAACTCCTTTTGCATAAAAATAGTTGGACCGTAACCATGCGGTTGAAAAACAGCGATAACACGCTTACACCCGTGCTTTATCGCATTTATTACCGCCGTGACTTTCTTAGGGTTGTGGGCGTAATCGTCTATCACCTTTATTCCACCAACCTCTCCGATGATGTCCATCCGGCGTTGCACACCCATAAACCGGCTGAGCGCTAAGGCAACGTTCTCGTCACTAATATTCAGACTTCTGGCTACCGCTATGGCTGCAAGGGCATTAGATACGTTGTAATCGCCGGGAAGGGGTATTTTATAAACCTGCCTGCCCACCGTGAACGTGGTTCGAAACGGCTCATGGATGACGTTGCTTGCGCACAAGTTGGCGTTTGTATTTAACCCAAAAGTGACAACGTGTTTGTTTTTAAATGATATCGCCTTCAGATGAGGACAATCGGCATTGATAATGAGGGTGTCCTGCGTATTTTGGGAAAAAGTTTCAAACATTTTTGAAAGGTTTTCAATGGATTCGTGGTCCTTTGATATATTCGTAATGACGGAAATACGCGGTTTATAGAACACAATACTTCCATCGCTTTCGTCCGCTTCAATCGCAATGATGTCCGACTTGCCCGTCTTTGCATTGCCCATCGTAAGGTCGTCGGTATAATTTTTAATACAGCCACCCACAATAATCGTTGGAGAAAGACCTGCATGGTCCAGAACGTATCCGACCATAGAACTGACGGTTGTTTTCCCATTTGACCCTCCAATGGCAATTCCGTACTTGCTGTTTACCATTTCTGCAAGGAGTTCTGCCCGTTTGATGATCTTTTTGCCGAGGGAGACCGCTTTAGCTATATCCGGATTATCCATTTCGATAGCTGAAGAAACCACGATAAAATTGGTGCTTTCACTAACGCCTGAACCGTTTTGCTGGTAAAGTGAAATGCCCTTTGACAAGAGTTTTTTAAATACGTGGGGGGTAATCTGCCTGTCGTAATTTCTGTCAGAGCCGCTGACGGCATGGCCTTGTTCCCTGAGTACCTGTGCGATGGAACTCATGCCGATGCCACCTACGCCGACAAAATGATAGGAGTTGAGCATAATTTAACGTATTAGGAATTTCAAACTTACGTGTAGTGGCAAGGCGCGCCTTGCCACTACGCTGTTAAAAGCCGCCGAAGGCCTGATTTATCATAGAAAGGTATCTATAAATTTTAAGGACTATACAGGATGCCGCTCGAATTGTCAAAATATTTTTACTCTGCACATTCATTCTTGACAAGTTTGATAATTCGTTCTAGAATCAACGGCCTGATGCTTTGTCCGGATGGCGATAATTTCAAAAAATACGTTTGTCACACAAATAGTTGGATATGGAGGAGGTACCTTGGCAGCATTAGGCAGACATCTCATTCTTGAGATGTGGGATTGTTCCAGTGATACGGTTAATAATATCGAGGGTATAAAAGAAATTCTTGCGAAAACGGCTAAGGTTATCAACGCAACGGTGATTGATATTATGTGCCACCACTTTAGTCCTTATGGTGTAACCGGTGTGGCGATACTTGCAGAGTCGCACATTTCCATTCACACCTGGCCCGAATACCAATATGTCGCCGCGGATATCTTTCTCTGTGGAAACGAAATAAGTCCGCAGGTTGCCGCCACGTACCTGATCCAGGCGTTTCAAGCAAAAGAAACTTCCTTTGCAGAATTTAAGCGAGGGGACCTCTTGTCCAGACAAATACTGAACTATAAAACATCAGCGCCTTTCACAAAAGACGTAGAGTCAAGCGCCCCGGCGTTATTATAAACAAAAAAAATAAAGGACAGGTATGAAAACGACACCCGTTAATTGGATAGAGGATTGTTTCAACCGGTACGAAACACACAAACATGCCGTTAAAAGCGTTATATGCCGTGTGCAATCGCCCGTACAGGAAATCACCATCGTAGACACCTATAATTATGGACGATGTCTTATCCTCGACAATGAATTTCAGTCGGCAGAGGCGGATGAATTTATTTATCATGAGGCACTGGTTCATCCCGCCCTTGTTTTACATCCGGAAGTGAAAACAGTGCTTGTTCTAGGGGGTGGAGAAGGCGCTACCCTTCGAGAAATACTCAAGTATCGTTCAGTTAAAAAGGCCGTGATGGTTGATATTGACGGTGAAATGATTGCCTGCGCAAAGAAATACCTCCCCACGTTTCACACCGGGGCCTTCGATGACGGACGCGTTCAACTCATCATTGAGGATGGAAGAAAATACGTAGAACAGACGACGGAACAATTTGACGTTATTATTATAGACGTAAATGACCCCTTGGAAAACGGCCTTTCAACGAAGCTTTTCACCCTTGAATTTTATCAAATCCTTGCCGCAAGATTGAAACCGGACGGGATCATTGTCGTGCAGTCAGGCGCCGCATCCCACACGGAGAACGACGGATTTACCGGCATCTGCGCCACCCTGGGCGCCGCATTTCCCCATGTATTCCCATACGTCACCTACATTCCGTCTTACGCCCTGCCATGGGGTTTTGTTTTGGCGACGCGTAATCCTGGAAATCTGGACATTACAGGCGATGAAATTGATCGTAGAATTGAAACCAGGATTACCGGAACACCCCGATTTTACGACAGCATCACCCACCACGCCATGTTCAATCTCCCAAAATATCTGAGAACCGATATTCAGAAGCAAACGAGGATAATTAAAGATAGTGATCCTCTGGCAGAAAACTATCCGGGTATTTCGACTGATTTTGGAAAAGATTAAAATCTCACAACATGTTTTTTATTAACCCTGACAGCCGCACGAATAAAGACATCCCTAATCTTGCCGTTGCATACGCCGCCACATTATACCGAAGCAGGGTTGTTGATCTTAACACGATGCCTGATCCCGGCAATCGCTTTTGCAGTGAAAAGGAAAACGACTATGTCTTGTCGGTTCAATCGAGGAGTTTCGGCCATGCACGGAAGATAAAAGAAGAGATACTTGCAAAATACCCGAATGGTTCCGTTCGGACTCTTAAGGGCATCCTGGACGTCCAGTGCTGTTATCCTTTTGTTACGTTTGACGAGACCTTGCAAATCAATACCCCTTTTTCAGACGCGCTTCCTTTCCCCGAGTATTCATTGTTTGATTCGTTTGAGACCTTTCTGGAAAAATGGCAATCGGGCGAATGGTACTATCCGTTAATGACGAGTATCGGATGTCCCTTTCAGTGCACGTATTGTATGAGCCGATGCAGGATTTATCAAACCAGGACGATTGATAATTGTGTTGATGAGTTGAAACAGGCTCAAGGTAAGTGGAGAATCAGGAAGTTTTGTATTATGGACGACTGTTTCAACCTCAAAAAATCACGGGTTTTGGAGTTCGCCGACAAAGTTAAACCGCTTGGCATGGAATGGATTTGCTCAAACGGGTTGCGCGCGGATTTGTTCGATGAGGAAATTGCCGATGCGATACGGGCGTCCGGTTGCAAACATCTTAGCTTTGGCATTGAATCAGCCTCCGACAGAGTTTTGGGCATGATACGCAAGGGCGAAACCCTTGCCCAGATCGAAAAGGCCGTTGCTATCGCCAAACCACGTTTCGATTCTGTAAATGGATTTTTCATATTCGGTTTGCCGGAAACGACCCTTGACGATGATATCGAAATTCTGTGTTTTATTCTGAAACACGGGATTAATGCCCATCTCAGCGTATACGTCCCCTTTGACAAGGGTATGCAGGTGGATGCGGTTTTCAATGGGGATGCTTCTCTGTGCCGCAAAGCGAATGTCACGGCCTCCCGCACGGACCAGGTGTTGCGCTGGGCGGAGAGGATCGGCGTCAAGGAATCGTCACTGCCGGTATTTTTTAAATATGCCTGTAGACTGGTCTTTCTGTGCAAATTCAGACCCGGCCTTCTCCCCAAACAGTTTTTTACTCTTGCGGAAACAATCTATGACAAATATTTATCACCTAACTGACGCCATTCCGTACAGCCATCCCGTTTGGGGCGGCGCCGAGCAGCTTACCGCAAAATATATCTCTGCGCTACGGAAACGCGAACCGGGAAGGCATCATATAATCTGCCTGGAACCTTTGACGCCGGGGATTTTGCAGGATGCGCACGCAATCAGGAGCGCCTCATCGTTAATGAAAGCCGGGCAGCGGCTTGCCGACCTGACGCACTTTGATTTCGTATCCTGCCTGTCTCTCTTTGCATTGTTTTCCAAACTATCGGCCAATTCCATTATTCATATCCATAATTGCAAATATCTTTTTTTCCCTGCCATAGCCGCCAATTATCTAACCCGGATACGCATGGTTATGTCTGTTTACGATTACTGGATCCTGTGTCCAAAGGTCTCGCTTGACAGGGATGGAGAGTTTTGCCGTTCGATGGAAGGGTGCCTTTGCGCCGATTGCTATGGAAGCCCCGGAAAACGGCTAAAACAATGCTATCACCACTGGCGCAGAAGAAGTCTGCGTGCGGCGCTCAGGCAAATTTCTTTATTCCACGTGCTTTCGCGTTCGTCCGGGGAAGTCCTTCAAAAAGGCGGGATATCCGAACACAAGATCACCGTCCTTCCACAGGTTATAGAACGTGAGGCGATTGACGCCGTTCAACCCTTCCGGTTTCCACTTCCCACGATTTTGTTCTCCGGCTGGATGGACACAAAAAAGGGACTGCACGTTGCAATCGAGGCCTTCGGGAAAATCGCTACCCGGCACCCCACTGCCCGTCTCGTCGTTGCAAAATTTAAAGCGAATGAATCTTATGAGTCTCAAATCAAGGCGAGGATTCAAGAGCTTGGATTACAGGAACGTGTCATATTTTATGACCGGCTTAAGCGGTCTGAGTTTATTGCATTTCTGAAAGGGTGTGATTGTCTGATTATTCCTGAGCAGTGGGAGAACATGTCACCCGTGATTTTATGTGAGGCCATGTATGCCTCCCAACCTGTCATTGCCTCAAATGTAGGGGGAATTCCTGAGTTTATTTCCGATGGTTATTCGGGTATACTGGTAGAGCGAAACGACGTTGACGGCTTTGCGAGTGCGATGGACAGCCTGCTTTCTTCGGAGGAAAAACGTTTACTCCTGGGAAGCAATGCGCGCCAGGAGGCAGAAGACATTTTTAATGAGGACGTGATACTTGACGGATTTGGCAAAATGTATCAAAAGGTCTTGCATGGGTAAAACGAATCCCGTTATAGCGCCTTCCCAAACAAGTTGCGTTATTCTTTGCGGCGGCAAGGGCAGCCGGGCGTATCCCCTGACCCTTGAAAAACAGAAGGCGATGATTACCGTTTGGGGAAAGCCGATTCTCCAATACATTATCGACTACTGGTCTGCCTTTGCCTCCCATTTTATCTTTGTCGTAAAATATAAGAAAGAGGAGCTCATCCAATATGTTTCTTCCCTTTCAATAAATGCCTCCTTTGCCGAGCCGGAGGAGTTGCGCGGCATTGCAAGCGGCCTTCTTTGCGCAAAGAACCTTGTCCGTGACCAATTTGTCGTCGTTTTAGGCGACTGTCTTTGCAGAGGCAGCTTTGATCTGCCATCGCCTTTTGAGGTAGGAGTGGGCGTATATGAAACACCCTATCCGGAAGATATTCAACGCAGCTATTCCGTAGAAATCTCTGAAGGAAGAATCTTTCGGGTCGTGGAGAAACCGAAAACACTTCCCAACAATCTTTGCGGGATGGGATACTACTTTCTCGACCGTAGCGTATTCGATTACATCACCATAACGCCGCCTTCATCGCTGAGAAACGAGGTTGAGATTACCGACGTGCTGCAAGAAATGATCGACAGCGGAAAGATATTACGCCCCTTTACCTTCACCGGCGACTATCTTAATCTGACCTACCCGGCCGATTATAACCGCGCGCTGGAGATACTTCACCACACGTAACATTTTAGTCTTTTAAAAAACAACCCCGGAGGGGTGAAAACGCATTATCCAGAGATGTTTTTGCCTAATCATTCGGATAATACAGATTACCGTTCTCCGATAATTTTAATCTCCGTTTCCAGGTTATAGCCTAATTTCTGTTTTACCTCGTTTTGAATGTGCCGGATTAACTGAATGACGTCGTCTGCCCTGGCATTGCCAGTATTGACGATGAAGTTTGCGTGTTTTTTTGATACCTCAGCCCCGCCGATGCGCACGCCTTTGAGGCCTGCCTGGTCTATGAGCCTGCCTGCGCCGATGTCCTTGATTTTTTTAAAGACCGAACCACAACTGGGATATTCGGCTAGTGGCGGCTGTTTGTCGTTTCGCCAGGCCAGGTTTGAGCTTATTACTGACTGTATCTCTTCCTTTGGTTTTTGGATGAGTTGGAAGGTGACGTCAATGACAATGTCGTTGCGCTTTTGCAGGATGCTTGTGTCGTAGCCAAACTCGAAATAATCAACGTCTACCGGGCGGACGCCCCCTTCTTCCGAAAGGATGTGCCCTGACTTGACCACCTTGCCAATGAGCATGGTGTGCTGCCTGTCGGGTGATAGGAAATGGAGGTTCTGCCACATAGCGCCGCCGACGGTGCCGGGGATGCCTGCGAAGTGTTCAAGCCCCGACAATCCACGCGGCAGGCATTGCTCTATCAACTCGGTGATAATAACACCGCTCTCCGCTACAATTATGCCGTCACCGATAAACTGTACACGGCTGGTAAGGTTATGGACTACCAGTCCGCGAAATCCTTTGTCTGTAATCAGGATGTTAGACCCGCATCCGAGCAGGAAAACGGGGATTCGGTTGCGGCGCGCCTCCAGTACGGCGTTTATCAAATCGTCGGCAGTGCGTACCGCAATAAATAGGTCGGCCTGTCCGCCTATCTTATAACTCGTAAATGGTGCAAGGATTTTGTTTGTCTCAAGATTGGGGATGTTTAGGGGCATGCATGAGTCCTTTGTAATAAATAATTGTACAATGACATTGATATAATAATTATAGCCCTTCGGGATTACATTAGGCCTACGGCGCATTCAACAGCGTAGTGGCAAGGCGCGCCTTGCCACTACGCGTGCGTTTGAAATTCCTATACATTTAATTAGGCCTTCGGCTACTTTTACCTGTTTAATACGTAGGGCAAGGCTTTAGCCTTGCTGACGTCTGAACACACACCAGGGGTTGCGCAACACACTGCTCTCTACCAACAGGCCCGAAGGGCAGAAAGATTATAGCCAGGGGTGAAGCCCCTGGTAAGGAAACAAAAGGCAACCAGCCCCGAAGGGGAGACACAAAAGGACGTATAACATGGCTGAGACGTTTATTTTTTTTCCAAAAAAGTATTATTGTTTAGATTACGGAAACAAAACATTCTGCCACCCCTTCGGGGCTTATATTATTGTATTACCTTTACAGGGGGCTTCACCCCCCGCTATATCCTGTCGGCCTTTCAGGCCTGACTTTGAATTTCCTGTACATTAAATTAAGCCGCCTGCGGCGACGGTGTTTGTAACATCGACCTTCATGACCTGTTTATTATTTTTGTCAAGCACGGACACCTCCTTGGCCTATCGGCATACAATAGGTTGCTCCTGCGGAGCTTGAAGCAGCCATTGGCAAGGCTGAAGCCTTGCCCTATTGTTCTTTTAAAACTTTATGTCGTTGACGCTAAGGATGGCGGTTAGCATGGAGACGACGATCATGCCGATGACCGCGCCCATGAGTAATATAAGCGCAGGCTCAACCATGGTTACCATCCTCTTCAGCCGTTGTTCCACGTCGGTATCAAAGTTGTCGGCGACTTTTAGGAGCATCTTGTCCAGATTGCCCGTTTCCTCGCCGACTTTTAACAGGTGTACGGCAATTTCCGGCAGAAACCCCCTTTTTGCAAGGGACACGGTGAGTCCCGCTCCCTCTTTTACGTTGACCTTCACGTTAATCAGGATGTCGATAAGGTATTGGTTGGACAGTACGTCTTTTACGATATCCAACGACTTCAGCAGCGGCACGCCATTTTCCAGCAACGTCCCTAACGTCCTGGCAAATTTGGATATTTGAATCTTCCAGAGAAGGTCGCCGAGCATCGGCAGTTTTAATTTCTTTTGATCTAATTTTACCGAAGTGGCTTTGTCTTTCATAGCGCGCTTATACAAGAAAAGTGCCGCGAATCCGACTAAAATCAATATCCAGCCGTATCGTATGAGATAATGGCTTGCGCCCATGAGCAGGGTTGTTGATAGGGGAAGGGATATCCCCATGCCTTCGAATATCTGGGAGAATTTAGGGATTACGTAGACGATGAGCGCGCCCACTGATACGGCGCCCGTGCTGCTCAGCAATATGGGATAAATCATGGCCGAGATGATCTCTCCCCGTACTTTTTGCAGCCGTTCCTGGAACATACCCAGTCGTTTTAGCACCTGCGCAAGCACGCCGCCTTCTTCACCAGCGCGCACCATGTTTACGTACACACTCGAAAATAGTTTTATATGGTTTGAGAGCGCTTCGGCGAATGACTTGCCGGATTTCAGGCTGTTAAGCAGGTCTTCCACAACGTCTTTCAGGGAGTTGTTAACCTGCCCCGACGAGAGGATAGAGAGGCTCTTATCAATCGGGATGCCGCCTTCCAGCAGGGTTGCCAATTCCTGGGTAAAGGGCAAAACGGCTTTTTTGTTTAAGCGGTTCAGAAGGAAGTCAAATCGCTTGTTCTTCTCGACCTGGCGGATGTTTAAGACGATGTAGCCGGATTTGCGAAGTTCGCTAATCAGGTCAAGCTTGCTGGCGGCGTCCTTTTCACCTTCTATGATGCTGTTCGAATTGGTTAATAGTTTATATTTAAAGGTACTCATCGTGGGTTACTTTTTTATGTTCGACCGCATGACGATGGTAACTTCTTCGCCATACCAATCTAGTATGATTTGATCTGAATCTATTTTTTTAATTTTATATTCGGCTATTTCCTCACCCTCGGAGACGAAGACAAAAGGTTTGCCGCTATTCGCTTTATTGGGGTTTTCGATGAGCGCCTTCCGCTCATTGCCAATGATTATAATGCCTTGCAAGGTTAACTTTACCGGCGCTCCCTTCGATTTTTGGTTTTGTGCTGCCGGTTTTTCGTTATCTTCCGTAGTATTATTGTTTTTGGGTTCGACTTTCGGTTGTTGCGTTTGTTGTTGATTCCATTGCGAGCGGGTTGGTGAAAATGGATTATGTGCAGCAATGGCCTCGTAGGCATCCATCGGCTTGGCGTCCACCGCTATGGGAGGGAGTGCGCTATACTGCAAGGGGGTTTCTTTTTGGTTTTTCTCCGATTTCGTAATAGCTACGGGGGGGTAATACACCAGAAGCACACAAATAACAGCAAGGCTGATTACTCCGATAAACAGGGCGAGATTGAGTATCGGCAGGTAGTATTTCCATTGTTTTACCTTTTTGCCTAGTTTTTCAAAAATGGGTTGCAGTGATTTTAAATTAATGGAGATGGGTTTCATGCTCGTTACTGTTTTTTCCCGATGGATGCGATGGCCGTAAGGGTAGAAGAGACCGTTGCCCCTTTTATAACGTCCATCCCCAGCGTTTTAATTTTCAGGTTATCAATAAATAATAATTTGTCACTGTTGTATTCTATGTCGTACAAAAAATTTTGTAATTTCTGGGTGCCATCCATGTCATTGATTTCAATGTTGATGGAAAGCGCCACAAGGTAAGGTTTTTTGTAAAGCACTTCCTTTTTCAATGCCGTGCTCCGGGCGACAACCAGCCCATTCTTTTTCGCCAGATTGTTCACCATTTCCTGCAATTTTGCCGAAGCCAGTTCCTCCGTCTCCTCGGTAAGAAATTTGCCTTCGAGGTTCGCGTAATATTGCTCCAACTCACTTAACCGGGCTTCATACTTCTTTTTATTTATGGCAAATAAATGGTACTTCTTCAACAGTTTTCTTTGTGTTTCCAACCGGTCATTTATTTCATGAATAGACTTGAAAAAGGGAGTAATGGCAACTTTGTCGATGCCGAGATAAAAGAGGACGATTATTGCGATAATGAGCAATAGCCGTTCACGTAGTTTGAATTTGCCGAACCGTTCTAATAATTTTTCCATACTCGACTACTTTTCGATGTTTCCCTTGATTCTAAACCGTTCACGCCCGCTTTGCGTTTTCGTAACCGGAGAAGCCAGTCCGACGCCTGAAAAAAGAGGGGAGTTCTCCAGGATAGGGATTAAATTGGTTGAAGAGACGGCGTCCCCCTCTATATCAAAGGTGTTTTGCTCCAGCGTAATGCCCTTGATCCACGAGTCGCCGGGGAGTAATTTCGAAAGTTCTGAAAGTATGTCTATCCTGGCAATGTACTGGCTCTTTATATTATTTATTTTGCTGATGGAGTCGTCCCGTTCGGCTATACGCTCCTGTAATTTTTCAACGATAATAACGTCCTTCTTTATTGATTTGATCTGGGAATTTGTGGTTTTGAGTATTGCCAGATTATTTATCTTGTGAATGTAGGGAATAAGGAAGGCAAAAAGTATCAAAAAACCGGTTAAAATACCTAAAAGTGATATCTGTGGATTTATTCTTTTTTTACGGGTCTTTGCCAGGCTAAGGTCACAGGCGTAGTCCGACAGGCCATAAAATGCCGCCCCATAAGATTCCGAGTCATTGGCCAGTGATTGTGTGGGGATGGCCGGTTCCATTCGTGAAAATTCAGGAGCAACGTTCATGAGCAGTATAGCCTCCGGCCGGTTCGTTTTGACGTTGTTTGCCAATTCAGCCTCAGTACCGGCAACTGAGGACAGGACAAGATGGTGGTTCTTGTAGAGGTTGTATACGTATTTATCAGCCTCATTGCTGATTACGACAACCGTGTTTTTTCTTTCGCCGAGGAGGGGAAGGAAGGCGAAAGGTGAAATAATCACCCGTGTAGGCATTATTTCAACGGCCTGTAACTTGGCGAGGATGTTGTCCAACGCAGTTTTTTTGACGGCCGCGATCAATACCTTTGTGTCCTTGCCGATCCTGTATAACGCATGGATATCAAAATAAACGTCATCGTTGTTAAAAGGAATGAAGCTTTCCAGTTGATATCCGAGCGCCTCCTTTAATTCTCTAATATTCGTATTGGGAAAATCAATTTCTCTGACAATTGTATTGCCCCTGGGCCAGGAAAGGGTGATTTCTCCGTCAATTTTCTCCTGAGGCGTAAAAGCGGCCTTGAGTTGTGGTGCGTCCTTGAGCATAAAATCACTGAACCTGGCCGTTTTGTGGGAATAGGTGATCAGTTTCTTATGAATGGTCGTCACAACAAGATCGTTCCCATGAATGGATATGCCTGTTGCGCTTTGTGAAAACATGCTCAGAAAGGGTATTTTTTTTATCGCGGCCATAATAGTATCATAATCCGAACGTATCAGAAGAGCTATAAATCGTTTTTCAATATCAAGTCACATGCCCCGGTAGGGGCAACACAATAGTAGCCCACTGCGCAAGCGGTGGGGAACATTGCAATGCAGGATACAGCCCCGTAGGGGCGGCACAAATGTCTCCTACATTCAAATATTCCTGTGAAGGTTGTGTCGCCCCTACGGGGGTAAAACAATCGGTATTTTTCTTTACCCACCGCTTGCGCAGTGGGCTACGGTTGTCACACCCCGATGAGGTGTTTTTTACTAAACTCCATAACCCGAACGAGTTTCTGCCTTTATGAAACCACCGTTATTCGGGATATGCCGCAATGATTTTGCAGCTATCCATGTCCTTTCGGGCAATAATTTTATAAGAGCTCTTTATTTTGTCGGACGATGCAACGGCCGTAATGGTTAAATAATTTGAATCATCGGTCGTAAGATAATTAGGAATTTTTTGAAAATCGCTGCCAATAACTCCAAAATGTCTGAATAATTCCTGGAGGGCGTCAATATTATTGATAGCGCCTTCCTTCGTCCTGTATTGAATTATAGCATCGGCTATGTCCGTCGTTACCAACGGGACGTAGAGAAGCACTGCCTTTGACGCCGTATTGACGTTGATTTTGCCCGATCCGTAAACCGTGAGGTAATCCCGCAGTTTTTCGAATACCTGTGAACTAAAACCCTTGATCAGAGCCAACTCCTCAATGGTTTCCAAAGCGCCGTTTTTAGGTTCGTAAGGGGACGGCAGGGACATATAGTAATCTTTTTCTGCGCCTTTAAGGTGATGAAAATCATCCGCATCAATCCAATCAAGGATAGAATCGGTTATTGTTTCCGCGGTTATAATGTCCATTTTAAAGGTATAAGACGTAAGAAAGGCAACAAAATTGGCCCTTGTAACGTCTGTGATTTTATTTACGTTTATCTTGCTGCTTTCGTCACTAATGCCTATCTCACAGTTTCTGTCCCCTATTTTAACAGAGTATGACTGGTTGCCGGATTTCCAGCTAACGTGGACGTCCGACTCATCTTTTTCCGGTTTTTCCAGCGCCGATTTTGTTTCTTTCTTAGTATTGTCATTAAGATTTCCCTCCTGGTTGTCGTTAAGAACAAGCATCTTTGTCGCGTAGATACACGCGCCTCTTGCCGCATATATGTTCTTTATGCGCTCCGTATAGGCAATTTCCGCTTTTATTGCAGTGCTTGTACCTTGGGTAAAGCATATTGCAATAAACCCGAAGATTACTATTGTCCAGAGGCAGAAGATGAGTACGTAACCATGATTGGCGATAAGAGTTCGTGCGTCTGGCCTCGGGTGGATACGGTCAATTTTATCGCTTGGGGGGCTTCTCCGCTTAATTTTTCTTTCCATGTCGCTTCTTCTTTACTATCTTTTGTCTGAATGCTTTTTTTATTGGTTATCGTGTTTTTGTCATCATCGGCTTCCTCACCGGTCATGTATGCGAATGAAATAGCGTCGTAGTCTTTGAAAAAAAACGTGACGTCTTTATTTAAGATAAATTTATTTTCAAATTCTTCAGCCCACGTTTTTTTAATGGTGGAATTGAGAGGTGTTTCCAGATAAATAAGGTCATATTTGCCGTTTACGTTATACACGATTTTATACTGCGCCAGTATCATTCCCTGCCCGTAATGTTTCTTCAATGAGAGGGGTGTAACAAATACGAGAGAGTCCTTTTCTCCCATAAAATCATTGGACGTTTCCTTTTGTGTATTTGCTTTTTTTGTTGTCTTTTTGGGGAGGCGTCGTTCGTTTTCGTTCGCTTCACCTGAAGTATCCAATTGATGCAAGGATGACGCCTGTTGCCAAAAAAATTCGAAGGCAGCCCGTTCTTTTGACAGGTCATTGAACCACGCCTCTTCTTTCTCCATGGAAGACAGCCCCGTTTTAATAGCATAAGCGCTTGCCATAATGAGCATCGTGCCGATAAAGGTGGCTATGATTAACTCCAGCAGGGTAAATCCATCGTTGTGTTTCATGGGTAATTACTGCCTATTATTGTATTACTCTGCAAAAACTTTTTTTTACAGGTTTTTGTAACCCACTTAAACCCCATACGTGTTAAGTTAAGAAACCTATAATTACCACCAAACCCTTGTTTTTACTAGCCCTGAAGGGGCTAAATAGCATAGCCCAGGGCAACGCCCTTATGTTTATACACATCTTTTTCCATTTCCTTTTTTCCCTTTCTGTGTTTCCGATTGCATCTGACCAAAGGCTTTCCAGGCCAATGCAAAGTCCACCATTCGCTGCAAGCCAACCCACATGGTTTTGGTGCCTGGCGGGCCGTCGCACTTGCGGTTTAAGTAACCGCCCAGGCTTGCTATCATTAGGGTAAATGCTCCCAGCAACGGCGGGGTTTCTGGTGGTGGTGCATTTTTGGCTATCACATATACAGACTTCCACTCATCGTCCTCAAAAAGTACCGTACATGGCATATCAGGACATTCCCGTCCAAGCATAGTAACAAACAATACACGCCATGCCACTATCATATAAAGAGCAATACACGGTTTGATACGCTCCGCTGTCTCCAATTGGCGGTCTTCTATCTTGCAACCGCTCTTTAATACTTTAAAATATATCTCTACCTGCCATCGGCAAAGGTAGTATTCCACCACAAGACATGATTGCTCAAAGGTATCTACGGGAAGGCTGGTGAGCAACAACCATAAGATCGGCTTTTCTCCTTCCGGAGGATTGATCTCTTCCACAAGTACCACATTGATTTCCACTTCAGGCAGTGTTTCGCCTTTACGATACGGCGGTTTGAGCCGAACACGGCTGCTCTTTACCGACTGTACCACCCTTCGGGCGGAACGACCCTCTGCTTGGGGAAGCTTGAATTCCACCTCTCCTAAAACGGGTTTCTTCGATACCTCTTCCATGAGTTTTTTATAGCACCCATCTTCCAACTTCTCCGGCAAGCTTCGGTCCTGGCAACCGCGAATTATATATTCAGCCCTCCTGCGCCCCTCCATGCGCGCGGCTTCCACAAAACACTCGTAGATATCACCTTCCCGATCTGAAATGCTTACGAGCATTGTGTCGGGTAGTTGTTCGCTTAAATCACAGAGTTTACGGTAACCTTCCAGCCAACGATGACTTTCCTTTTCCTCGATAGGCTTTTGTTTGCGCTTGTCATTTTTGTTGAGGTCTTCAAAGTCCCGTGCCCACACAGAGGCGTCTAACACGCCCAGACAAAGACGCTCAGGCGTGACTGCCAGAGTCACATGGTTGAAAAAACCGATCCGTTCCGGGACACTCAGCGGTCCCGCCCCCTTGAGTTTACGTCCTGTAAAATCTATTTCCGTGGTGTCTTGAATACAGAGCGCCACTTTATGCTCAGCTATGCGCTTG
>JACVXV010000206.1 GCA_015661205.1 Candidatus Brocadiaceae bacterium | reverse complement strand
CTCTTATGCCTAAAATAAACCCTGGGGTCTGGGGCAAAGCCCCATCCTTTAGTAGCTTATTTTAAATTTGAAAATTCCAATTCACGGTGAACCAACACAATAACAATGAGTCTTTAAATGGCAACGGCTATCCATTCAAAATAAAAGGCCAAAACCTTGTCTATTAATATACCGCTCCTACCGGAGCTTTTCAGGATTTTCACATGAAGAAACTGCAAGAATCACTTTCAAAAAAGGCGCTTTTGGGAATTATCGTTATACTCCTTCCCATCCTTATCGTTTTTTGCCTGAGCTACCGCCAGAATAGGGCATACTCGGTAAAACGATCCCTCGACGACTTACGGATTATTGCGGAGGCTTACGAGGGACAGGTCTATCTGTTTTTGGATAAACTTAAATGGCGCACCGAGGACTTCGCCTCTGACGGTCTTATTAAAAAGCAGCTTCTCAGGGAAGCACGTGGCGGCAGAGACGCATTGCAAGGCGTCTCTCCAACGAAAAACAAACGTGCCGTTGATACCTTGAGTAAGCACCTCGTCAAAAACAAACTCCCTCTGTGCGAGTCCATAACGACCATCCACGTCCTCGCCCTGGATGGACGGGTTGTTGCCTCTACCAATAAGAACGAACTTGGAAGGGATTTATCCAAAGAGGACTTTTTTTTAAAAGGGAAAACAGGCACTTCAATTACCGAAAATTTTACGAGCCATAATGGATTGCCTGAGATTGCGATATCTGCCCCCATTTATGGCAGAGACGCATTGCAATGCGTCTCTACGAATAATAACGGGGGGAAGCCTGTCGGGGTGATTGTCAACTTTGTTCAGATTTCAAGGCTCAATGAGCTTTTATCCGGTGAATACGTAAAGAAAGAGGGTGCGATTTCCCAGGATAAAGAAGGGACGTGGGAGACCTTGGAGGTTTACCTGGTAAACAGAGACAAACTCATGATTACAGAGTCCAAATTCGTAAAAGACGCCGTATTGCGGCAGGCAGTCAATACGATGCCCGTTGAAATGGGTTTGACGTCGGGAAAAGAGATGACGGGATTCTATAAAGATTACCGTGGCATAGAGGTGCTGGGGGCGTCCATGGTTATTCCGTCATTAGAATGGATACTCCTGGCTGAGATTGACAAGGATGAAGTGCTCACCTCGGTAAGAGGTTTGTTTATCAATGCGGTGATAACGGGCGCCGTTGTTGCGGTGATGCTTGTCTTCCTTTTTATTGTCTTTCTAAGAAAGGTAGTACGGCCTCTCCGCGTAATCTCCCATGCCGCAAAGGAGATTGCCCGTGGCAATTTCGACGTTGCTATTCCCGTTGCAGCACGTGATGAGATCGGCATGCTTTGTGAATCATTCAACAGCATGTCTCAGGACGTCAGGCTTAGAACGAATGCGCTTGTAGAGAACGAGGAGGCATTGCGGCGGTCGGAACATCAGTTCCGCACGGTGGCAGACTTTACGTGGGACTGGGAATTCTGGATGGATACCTCCCGGCGTTTCCTCTATACCAGTCCTTCGTGTGAGCGGATATCCGGATATACACCGGCAGAGTTTAATGAATCTGAGATGCTTTTTTTCAGCATAGCACATCCGAACGACCGTGATACCCTGCAGTCAGAACTGGAAAAGGCGTTCTTACGGCATACTCAGATAAGCTTTGATTTTCGCATTATCCGCAGAGACGGCGACCTGTGCTGGGTATCAATGGCATACCAGCCCATTACGGGTGATGATGGAAATTTTCTCGGCGTTCGGGGTTCACTGCGTGACGTTACCCAGCGCAGGCAGATGGAAGAAGAAATAGGCCTCCTGCTAACCATCACCCAGGAAATCATCAAGGCTGAAGACTTTACCGCCGCGCTCAGTATCGTCTTGCGCAAGGTATGCGATATTACCGGCTGGGCGCTGGGAGAGGCGTGGATTCCACGCCCTGATGGCGCATACCTGGAATGCAGTCCGGCATGGGATAGCCGAATCGAAGGGGCAGAAGAATTTCGGACGTTAAGCGAGGCATTTACCTTTCCACCCGGCGTCGGGCTTCCCGGACGCGCATGGTTATCAAAAAAACCGGTATGGATACAGGACGTTACGCTGGATACCGGATTCCCACGCGCGCCAATTGCCCGGAAATACGGCCTTAAAACAGGTATTGCTATCCCGGTGCTCCGCGGCGGTGAAGTTGTTGCCGTCATGGATTTCTTTACGACAAAACCATGCAAAGAGGACAAGCAGCTTATGGAAATCATTTTTGCCGTTGCTGCCCAACTGGGAATGATCATTTACCACAAACAGATGGAAGACGAGATGCAAAGGGCGCATTCTCTCAATAAGCAGATGATTGCATCCCTCCCGTCCCTCCTCATTTATATTGACGAAAACGATAAGGTAATACAATGGAATAAGATTGCAGAGACAATCTTTGGGATTACGCCGGCAGATGCGGTTGGTCAGTCATTTCGCGCGTGCGAAATCCAGTGGGAAGACGCAGAAGTTATCAGGCAGATACTAGACTGCCGGTACACGACACAACCGACGCGTTTCAATGACGTTCGTTTCAAAAACCGAATTGGCAAACCCGGTTTTTTAGGTATTACCGTAGCCCCTGTCCTGGCGGACACCAGGAAACGTTCGCGATTATTACTCATTGGAAATGACATCACGCAGCGAAAGATATTAGAAAGCCAATTAGTCCAGGCGCAAAAGCTGGAGGCAATCGGCCAGTTGGCCGCCGGTATTGCCCATGAGATTAACACCCCCACACAATATATTGGAGACAACACGCACTTCCTTAAGGATGCGTTCGGAGACCTGCGCAAACTCGTAGGGAAGTTTACCGATATGCTGAAGGCATGCAAGAACGGCGGTTTAACGGATGATCTTGTTCGGGACATTGAATGCGCTGAGAAAGAGGCTGACGTGGAATATCTTATCGAAGAGATACCAAAGGCAATTCAGCAGTCGCTGGAAGGTGTTGACCGTGTGGCAAAGATTGTGCGCGCAATGAAAGAATTCTCACATCCCGGAACGAATGAAAAAACGGCTACCGATATCAACAAGGCAATTGAAAACACGATAACCGTGTCGCGGAATGAGTGGAAATACGTGGCCGACGTGGTAACGGTCTTCGATCCATCGTTACCGCTGATACCTTGCCTGCCTGGCGAATTTAATCAGGTGATATTGAATATTATCGTCAATGCCGCTCATGCCATTGCCGACGTGGTTGTTAATGGGAACAAGGGCATCATCACGGTCAGTACCCAGCGTAATGGGAACTGGGCTGAAATTCGGATACAGGACACCGGCACGGGGATTCCGGAGGCGGTGAGGCCAAAGATATTCGACCCCTTCTTTACCACCAAGCCCATCGGCAAGGGAACGGGGCAGGGGTTGGCGATTGCCCATGACATTGTGGTTAGAAAACATGGAGGGACAATCGACATTGAGACGGCAACGGGCAAGGGGACTACGTTTGTTATACGGATACCCATTGGTTGATTAAGCGCAAAGAAATTCAATCATCGCAGGCCTATTTAACGGTGTATTGAATATCGAATATCGAACAAGGAATTTCGAATGATGAAGTTCTCCCGTCCTTCGGCGTTCGATATTCCTTGTTCGATATTCGATATTCAGATTATTTTAGCCCCACAGGGGCGACACAATTCAACGTATGGCGGTTACCATGAAAAAACGTATCCTTTTCGTAGATGATGAACCAAGCGTCCTTGAGGGACTCAGTCGCATACTGCACGGCCAGCGCGAGGTGTGGGAGATGTGTTTTGTCGCTAACGCTTACGCGGCCTTTGATCAAATTTCCCAGTCAGGGTTTGATGCCATCGTTGTGGATGTTAAGATGCCGTGCATGGATGGTTTTAAGCTATTGGAAAAGGTGCGGAATATCGAGGGCGCCAAAGATATCCCCGTGCTTATTATTACGGGCGAGGCCGACAGCCATATTAAACAACGCGCGCTTGATATGGGCGCTACGGATTTACTGAGTAAACCTGTCAAAAAGGATGACCTCGTAGCCCAACTCAACAACATGCTCCGGGCAAAATCCTGCCAGGATGAGATTTTTACACAAAATGTGCCGACCGACCGGAAGGCCGAAGAACGGATTGCGGATCTGGAGATTTCCAGGCTGGACGTCATTTGGCGCCTCGGCAAGGTAGCCGAATACCGGGACTACAAGACGGGAAACCACATTGTGAGGGTGGGACACCACAGCCGGATTATTGCCGAAGAACTCGGGATGGGACGCGATTTTATTGAGACCTTGTTCCTGGCCAGCCCCCTCCATGATATTGGAAAGATAGGTATCCCGGATGCCATCCTCCTGAAACAAGGGAGACTGTCCCCGGAAGAATTTGAAGTAATGAAACAACACTGTGCCATAGGAGTTGAGATACTCCGGGAGGACTTCGAAGCTATGAAACCATTTTTAGCCAGTGGTAAAATACCGTCCCGTGTAATAAGCGATGGCGACAAGAACCCCCTACTGGCGATGGCTTCATCCATTGCCATGTCACACCATGAACGGTGGGATGGAACCGGCTATCCTCACGGATTGGCAGGCGACAAGATTCCCATAGAAGCCCGGATCGTCGCGTTGTCCGACGCGTACGACGCTCTGTGTTCCATACGCCCGTACCGGCAGGCGTATCTGGAAAGCGAGTCGCTGGAGTGTATCGGTAAAGAAGTTGGCAAACACTTTGACCCGCGCATACATGAAGCCTTTGTGAGGTCCATCGAAAAATTAAGGGCGCTCTTTTGTTGTTATTAATGTAGAGACGCATTGCAATGCGTCTCTACTCTGTACACCATGGATTGCATTACACAAGACGCATGCAATGCGTCTCTACAAATTCTAATACATTAAAAATGATTTTACACAATAATACTATGAGCCAAAATGATAAGAATCGCATCCTCGTCGTTGATGACGACCCGTATGTCCTGGAATCTATTTCGTTATTACTCGGCAGGTATGGTTATGAGGCTGTCGCCTGCGGGGACGCCAAAGAAGCCCTGTCCAAATTCATGACGGAGAGGATAGACGTTGTTTTAACGGATATCAGGATGCCTCACGTTTCAGGGGATATCAGGATGCCTCACGTTTCAGGGATTGAACTCCTTGAAAAAATCCATGCGCACCATGCGGAAACACCGGTAATCCTGATGACCGGATATTGTGACTTAAATGTAACGATTGCTGCAATAAAAAAACGCGCCTTTGATTTTGTCATCAAGCCATATACACCTGATGATCTTATCCATACGGTAGAAAAGGCCGTTCGGTATAACGGTCTTATACAGATGGAAAGGAATTACAAAGACATGCTCGAAGACTCCGTAAAGAAAAAGACGCGGGAATTAGCCGATGCACTGACCATGGTTAAGGATATGAGCACGGAAGTAATACATCGTTTAACAACAGCGGCTGAATACAGGGATACGGAAACGGGCGCTCACATTTCAAGAATGGGCATATATTCACAGAAGATTTCACAACGTATGGGGATGCCGGCGAATTTTGTTGAGGCAATAACGTTTGCAAGCCTTATGCATGATATAGGCAAGATAGGAATACCCGATGGCATTCTTTTAAAACGAGGCGCGCTTGTTGGCGATGAAGTCAAAATAATGAAAACCCATACGATCGTTGGAGAGAAAATACTCTTCGGTTCATCGCATTACAATATTCAAATGTCAACATCGATTTCCTTAAATCATCACGAGCGGTGGGACGGCTCAGGATACCCCCGCGGGTTAAAGGGCGAAGAAATACCGATTGAGGGCAGGATCGTGATGCTGTGCGATCAATACGACGCCCTAAGGAGTGAAAGACCCTATAAACCGTCTTTCGATCATCAGGAAGCCGTTCGTATCATAACGCAGGGGGACGGGAGGACAAAACCAGAACATTTCGATCCCAAATTGTTGAAGTTATTTATTGAGATTGCCCCTGAATTTGATGAAATATTCAAGAAGAATACGGGTTGAGTGTATAGGAAATTCAAAGCGATTTCGTCGCGAGGGGGTTTATCCCCCGCCAATGCCGGCCATAAAGGCCGGCGCTACAAAAGGAAATATCAAATGAAAAGAATCCTCTTTGTTGACGATGAACCTAAAGTGCTTCAGGGACTTCAGCGCATGCTGCGCTCTATGCGCAACGAGTGGGGCATGGAGTTTGCATCAGGCGGACGGGAGGCCTTGGAGATGCTGGAGAGGGCGCCATACGATGTGATCGTGACGGATATGCGCATGCCTGGTATGGATGGCGTTCAACTTCTGAAAGAGGTGACGAAACGGTTTCCACTGCTCGTACGGATTATCCTGTCTGGGCAGACTGATCAAGAGGCCTTTCTGTCGTCCTCCAGCATTGTGCATCAGTTTCTCTCGAAACCATGTGACACGGAATTGTTAAAAACCACGATTGAACGCGCGTGCGCGCTGCAAAATTTATTGAAGAATGAATCGCTCAAGAAATTGGTGTTGCAAATAGAGTCCTTACCGAGTCAATCAAGTCTGTATACCGAAATAAAGGAGGCGTTACAGTCACCAAACATTTCGATGGGGGAAATAGGACAGATTATGTAACTATTCAGTGAAAATATTTTAAAATTTGTTTGACAGAAAATTGTTGATAAAGAGGAGTACGGCTTGGTTTGTGGTATATACGGCCTGCAGAGG
>JACVXV010000066.1 GCA_015661205.1 Candidatus Brocadiaceae bacterium | reverse complement strand
AATAATCTCAAACTTTCTCTCGACGCCACTCCGAAGTAATTCGTCCCGTTCGTAATCCTCAAACTTCTTACCGTGCACAAATTGGAAAATAGCCAAAGCTGCTTCTTTGATGTCAAAGAGATACTTTAGGATTTCATCCTTCATAGATGGTAATCTTTTCTTTTAGTACATGTCGGCGAAAATAGGGATTCCTTAGGCCGCTGATTGTGAGTAGGTCGATTTCACAATCCAAAGCATCCTCAAGCCGATGAAGCAGTCCAAAGTACCTTTTTGCAGGGTTAAAAGTGGGGGTTTCAAATTCAACAAGCAAATCTACATCACTCACCGAAGTCACTTCTCCACGTGCAAGTGATCCAAAGACATCTAATTTTTTAACATTAAACTCCTTACAAGCCGGAACTGCAATCTTCTTAATCTCTTCTAATGTCATCAGTTTGTCCTCCGTATAAACTTACGATTCGACAATCAAGAGAAATAAATGTAGTGATATGGTGGGTTTGCTTCCAGACTGGGTCAAATGATCACTTTCGGTTGCACATGGTGCTTGTAAATTTACATATTACAACATATTGTATAGCAATCTCTGAAAAGATGATAGGAAATTACTTTTTTCTATCAGGGGGTCAGTTTAGCAAAAACAAAGAAAATTGCAAGTTTTTTAATTTATCAACCCTCCCCGAATATCAAAGTAAAGAGAAAGGAGCGCGAATGGTATGGAATTATAGGAGAATTATCATGTGATGGGTAATGGGCAGCACATTACCTGATTTTTTGACAGAAGATGGCAAGGCTAAAGCCTTGCCCTGCATCGGGTTGGGCTAAAACGCCGCAATGCATCTGGAACAGATGGTGGGGTGTAAGGTGTTGGAGCCAACGCTTTCCCTGAAATTCCAGCATCTTTCGCACTTCTTGTGCTGCGAGACCTTGCATTCGATGCGGAGGGTTTGCACGGTTTCTCCTTTTACGGCAGCGGCGGGGACGTCGTTGCCCGTCACCTGCCCGGAGTTCGCCGGGAAGAGTTTTACTTCGGATACGATGAATATCATCGGGAGGTCTGCTTCGTAGTTTTTCAGGAACTGCCAAAGTTCTTCGCTTTCAGGGTATAGGAAAACGGATGCCTCGAGCGAGTTGCCGATCAGCTTGGCTGCGCGCATTTTCTCAAGTTCTCTTGCCACGTCTGACCTGATGTTGATCAGCCTTTCCCACTTTTCGTCCAATGTGCTATTTATCCACGCGGGATTGCATTCGGGGAAGGTTGACAGGTGGATGCTGGAAACTTCTTCGTCTTTGTGCAGGATTGCAGACCACACCTCTTCCGCCGTGTGGACGGTTATGGGCGCTGATAATTTTACAAGGCTGAGCAGGACGTACTGCAGGACGGTCTGCGCGGAACGGCGTTCACGGGAGTTTTTTCCGAAGGTGTATAACCGGTCTTTCAGGATGTCCAAATAAAAGGAGCTCATCTCCACGCTGCAAAAGTTGTAGATGGTGTGGAATACCTTGTGAAACTGTAATGATTCGTAACCGGCCGTGACGTTTTTGATCAGTTCCTGCGTCTTGTGCAATGCCCACCAGTCAATTTCCAGGAGCGATTCGTAAGGCACGGCGTCCGTCTTCGGGTTGAAATCGTAGAGGTTGCTCAGCAGGTACCGGTAGGTGTTGCGGACGCGGCGGTAGGCGTCTGCGCACCTGGTGATGAGGTTTCGGGAAACATTCATGTCGTTTTGATAATCAAGTGACGACGTCCACAGCCTCAGCACCTCGGCGCCAAATTCCTTTACGGCGTCTTCGACGGATATGAAGTTCCCACGGGATTTGGACATCTTTTTGCCCTGTTCATCAACCACAAAACCATGCGTCAGCACCGACTTGAATGGCGCCGTGTCCCATGCGCCAACCGACGGCAACAGGGATAACTGGAACCACCCGCGGTGCTGGTCGGTGCCTTCAAGGTAGAGATTGGCCGGATACGCCAATTCCGGGCGCTTGCGTAAGACAGAGTGGTGGCTTGAACCTGATTCAAACCACACGTCAAAGATATCCATTTCTTTCACAAATTCCTCGCCGCCGCATTTGGTGCATTTGGAGCCGGGCGGGAGGAAGTGAGAGACGTCTTTGTAAAACCAACTGTCGGCGCCGTCCTTCTCAAACCGGTCTTTAATGAACTGTACTACGCCTGCATCTATCAATACCTGACGGCAACCCACACAATGAAACGCGGGGATCGGAACCCCCCACGCGCGTTGGCGCGAAATGCACCAGTCGGGGCGTTCCGCGACCATTTTTGCCAGCCGGTTCTCTCCCCAGGCGGGTATCCATTTTGTCTGTTTTATTGCATCTAGTGCCTTTTGGCGCAGGTTGTTGTAATCAAGGCTGACAAACCACTGTTCCGTTGCCCTGAAGATAACGGGGTCGTCACAACGCCAGCAGTGCGGATACGAATGGGCGATTTCTTTTTTATCAAGCAACGCGCCTGTTGATTCCAGCTTTTTTATTATTGCGTCATTTCCCTCTTTCAAGATGCTCAGTCCGGCGAATTCACCAGCTTCCGCGGTAAAAACGCCCTTTTCGTCAACTGGACTCAGCATGGGAAGCCGGTATTTAATGCCAGTAAGATAATCCTCCTGCCCGTGTCCCGGCGCCGTATGGACACAGCCCGTTCCATCGGACAAGGTCACGTAGTCCGCCAGCACAATCGCACTAACCCTATCAATAAACGGATGGCAGTATTTTCTGCCTTCCAGCGAACGCCCCTGCACCTTGCCTAAACAGTGATAATCCTGGATACCGAACTGAGACATTACGATCTCCACTCTCTTATCGGCCAGGATGGTAATTTCTTCTTTCTGTGTTTTTGGGTTGCGGTAGCGGACTGCGGTGTATTCGTGTTCCGGATGAACGGCAATGGCAACGTTAGCCGGAAGCGTCCAGGGTGTAGTCGTCCATATCATAATGCATGCATCGGCTGCGCGTGCGTCTTTGAACAAATTGCCTATTTCGTCCGTTAGTTTGAAGTTTACATAAATGGAGGGGCTTTTGGTATCTTCCCGATAATCGAGTTCCGCCTCGGCAAGGGTGGTTTGTCCCAGTTCGTTCGGGCACCAGTGAACGGGTTTTTTGCTCCGGTATACGTATCCCTTTTCTACGAGCTTGCCAAAGACCTCAAGGATACCCGCCTCATAGAGGGGATCGAAGGTTAGATAGGGATGATCCCAGTCCCCCATCACGCCTAGTGATTTAAATTGTATTTTTTGAAGTTTTACGAACTTTTCCGCATATTTCTTGCACTTTTTCCGAATGTCCGTCTTGGTTAAATTCTTTCTTTCCTCTCCAACATCTTGCATTACGCGGTGTTCGATCGGCAATCCGTGACAATCCCATCCGGGAACATACGGCGCATCGTATCCCTTCATCGTGTGAAAACGGACGATGAAGTCCTTTAGTATTTTGTTCAGACCCGTGCCGATGTGCAATTCGCCGGTCGGATAAGGGGGGCCGTCGTGCAATATGTATTTTTCCTTGCCGGCGCGCGCGGTGCGGATTTGGTCGTAGAGACAGTCATTCTCCCATTTTTTCTGGATTTCCGGCTCTTTCTTGAGCAGGTCGGCCTTCATGGGAAATTTGGTTGTGGGCAGATTGAGGGTGTTTTTATATTCCATAGTTGGGTTGTTTTGACGGTAAAACTGAAGAAAGGTTGGTATTAAAGGTTGTCATCATTGCGGTAATTTTATTGGGATGGCACGTTCAAAAGCGAACTTATATCGCCTGGGCTTACTCCTTCGATTATCAATTTCTTGTTACGCGAAGATTCACCGGAAACTATTTGTATAGAAGACTCGCAAATACGGAGCGACTGTGCGAGGAGTTCCACTACGGCCTTATTCGCCTTTCCTTTTTCTGGCGCGGCTGTAACGGCAAGCTTAAGCCGTCCGCCATATTCCCCTATTATCCGGTTTTTACTGGAACCCGGCTGGGTGCGGACGTACATGATCACGCCAGATTTTGTTGCTACAACGTCCAGCATGGAGAACGGTTCCCGTTATTTTTATCGTTTTCTCGTTCCCAAGCTCCTGCCTGGGAGCGCGCTTGTGCCAGAAGCTCCAGCTTCGTTTTTGACGAAAAGCAGAGCTTTTCGTACAATCCCGTTCCCAAGCAGGAGCTTGGCGAGGTAGAAGCTGAAGCTTGGGAACGAGGTGGACTCAATACAAGATCGAAAACGCATCGAATTCATCCGCGTAATCTTCCCAGCACACGTCGAACCGATGCACCAAAGCGCCTGTCGGCCCTTGTTTGCACCATTTCACGATATTATCAACGGCGATCTTCTCACCTTCGAACACCGCTTCAACGCTGCCGTCGTCACAGTTCTTTACCCATCCCTTAACGCCAAACAATTGTGCATTACGCCTCGTGTTAGCGCGAAAGGATACTCCTTGAACCCTGCCATGCACGTAAACGTGCGCCCGTGACGTTGCCATGTCTATTTTGTCTATTGCTAAACTATTTTGACCCGTAAACATGCGCGCTGTCAGACGCGGAAGGCAGGTAATTTAGCCCCACAAAGGTAAAGTTTACAATACCGAAACAGAAGAGCAACCAACACGCTAAAATAACCGACATTTTCGATTTATTCACGTTCATTTTTGGCAAAACGAGTGGGGTGTGCAAATAAACGAGATAGGCAAGCCATGTAATCAAAGACCACGTTTCCTTCGGATCCCAAGACCAATAATCCCCCCAAGCCTTTTTTGCCCAGACCGCGCCGGTAACCATGCCCAAAGTAAGAAAGGGAAATCCGAAGGCCACAATCTTATAACTCAACTTATCAAAGGTTATCGGCGACGTCCCTTTTACTTCAGCACTGATAGCCTGCGGTTTCTTTCCAAAAGGTTTTGTCACCAAAAATATGATACTTGTGACAAATGCTATGCCGAATGCCGCATAACCGAGCATGTAAGTAATCACGTGGATTAACATCCAATTGCTCTTCAATGCCGGCATAATAGGCCTTATCGTATCATCCTGAAGCGTCGCGTAAAACAGAATCAACATTGTCAATACGGACGCCAATGCGCCTACAATCCTAAAGTTATAAACAAATTCAAATATAAGGTAAACAAAGACGGTGCAGCACGCATAAAAGACGAGCGATTCATACAAATTGGAAAATGGTGGATGCCCTGCCTCTACTGAGCGCGTTATAACCAAGGTAAGATTTAAGCAAAAAGACAAAACAAGCAATCCAAAAGACACCCATTTCGTGCCTGCAGACATCCATATTTCTCTTACGATGTAAGCTACGGAAGCCATCATATACACAATCAAAGTAATGTTGATGATACTCATAATTATTCCTCCACTCCCTTTTTCTGTTTTTTCCGCAAAAATGGTTTTATGTAGAATATGAAGATTACGCCGAAGCAGAGGGCTCCAAAGCCGGAATACACGACCGGGATACCGGGGTCTTTAACAATCTGTAAGCCGGAAAATTGTCCGGCCTCAGGATCGTAGCTCGACTGGTAAATAGCGTATCCTCTGTGCTTCAGGGGGTCATTCACCCTGATGGTTTTCTCTGCAACGGTCTGCCCGTTTTCTACGATGCGCAATTTACTGGTGAAGTGCTTGATGGAATCGCCCGTGGCTTCATACACCAGCGCAAAATTTTTATCCTTATACCACGTGGCATACTGGGAATTAGCAAATAACCAATCCTCCATCTTTCCCTGAGGCCCATCAAGTTCGACAAGGACGGCAGGTTGTTTAACTTCATCCGATTTTCTTATTACTTCCCGCTTGAAATCAAACGATGGATAATAATCAAACACCTCCACCTGCCGATTGGTTCCTGCAATAGCATGTTTTTTCTTTAATTCCCAGGGAACCGTCTCAACAATCTTCCCGTCGCTGATATGTACCAATGTCCGCTTGCCATCCGGGGATTGCAAAACACGAACGGTATTTTTGGCCAAACGGGTTGAGGTAAATCCGCTACAGGTGATTTTTACCTCCTTGTACCGCGCCGGGTGCATCTTGTCCCAGTCAGGGAATTTTTCAAACACCCACCGGGATTCAACGCCTTCCGGTCCGTTAATTTCCACGAGAACGGCCGGGTTCTCCGGCGGCTGCTCTTCCAATGGGCGCTTATCTCCGTAATTAAAGGCGTATTGTACAAATTTTACCGCGTAACCCGAACCTTCTATCTTGATTGTCTTATTTAGTTCTAATGGGTACTCCTGCATCCAGTCGGAGATAGCAACTGAGACCATCGGCGTCTCATTTCCAACGGAAGTTGCTGCCTTGTCTAATGCTTGCTGGGACGACTTCCACAGGTATTCTATACGTAAGTTTAGTTTTTTATCATCATAAAAGTTTTGTTCATTTGCAAGCAACCAACCCTCAGCCAGGACGTCATCCGAGCTGTACATCTTTACGTAAACGGCAGGATTGTTCGGGCTGTCGGAGGAGTTTACCGGCTCTTGCTTTAATTCCGCATCGGGGATGTAGTCTTTGATAAATACCTTATAATCCGATCCGGGAACGCGCTGCTTCTTTCCCACCTTTATTTCAAGAGCCTTCTGGCGATCACTACTCTTAACGAAGGATACCAATTGGAATTTCGGCTCATTCTTTTCCAGGATAAAGTCGTCCAGCGCGATGGAGAACGGCAGGTCTTTCTTTATGTAATCCAATTTGCCGTTGCGGTCAAGCTGCTGCGTAAGGAAATAGTTTACCGTTTTTCCTTCATAAACGTTTACGCCTCCTTTTACCCCCGTTTGGAACTTGATAACCCCGCCTAACAGGATCAATATAAGGCTGAGATGGGTAAGAATAAAGCCCGTTTGCAGGAAGGTATTTCTCCACCTCTTGATGGTGCAGCATATAAGGTTAGCGCAAAGCAGGACGAGGAGAAATGAAAACCAATACGAGTAAAATACGTTGGTTAATTGCGTATATCTGAGAAAGGTTGCAAATCCGTAGCCGTATCTGGCCATGTATTCATCCAGGGTCTTTTCTTGTACAATAACGGTGCCAATGATGCAAGCCACAACCATAACGAGGATGATGACAACGGCAAGCTTGACCGAGCAGAAGAAGTCCCATACTACGTTGGAATCTTTCCGCTCCGGTTGAGTGGTTTGAGTGCGTTCGCCTTGGTTGCCCATGGTTTCTGACGCTGTGACAGGTTGATTTTTCTTTACATTTTTCATAAATCAGGACTTAAAAAATTTTTAACTGAAACAAAAACAATAAAATAAATAATACTTAAAACAAGCAAATAATCAGATTATTGATGACTTTCAAGCCAGAAATCCTCGAAGTGACAACACCTTTGGAAGGGACTGGAATGTTTTATGCCTGTTTGTAAATCGTGGATGAGCGGATTAATAACTACGTAATTCAAAACGATTTGACGTCTAACTCAAGATGGCATGCGACCAGCGCTCACGTATTGTGAGCGCCAGCGATAACGACTTTTAAGACACCTTCCGTTTCCGCAAACAACCTACTTTTCATCAACGCCCATAGATACGCCGCCAGTCTCCTCCACAAGGATAGATTCTCCCTCAGTGGACATTGAGGCGTCTTTGGCGGGCAACGCTACAACACTGCTTAATATTAAAAATTCAACCCGCCTGTTTTCCTTCTTTCCGGCAGACGTGCTGTTGGTGGAGATAGGACGGTTAGGCCCAAAACCGGCGACATGGATCCTCTTCTCTACAACGTTTTCCTTCTTCGTTAAAAAGTGGAATACGCTTAGCGATCGCGCTGCGGACAGGTGGTGATTGGAATCCCACAAGTGCTTTGATTTGACAATTGGGTCGGTATCGGTATGACCGTCTATCCTGATGGATATGGATGGGTTTTCAGCAAGGAAGTCGGCTACCTTCTTCAGTGCCTTTTCTCCATTAAGTTTTATCACCGCCAGGCCTGAATCAAACAGTATCTTTTCCGGGAAAAGGAGGACAGGGCCTTCAACCGTATCTCTCACAGAAGCACCCTCGCCGATAGACTTCGCCAGTTTTCTCAGTTTGTTCATCTCTTCTTCGCTGGACTTCAACTTGTTGGACAACGATGATGCCTGATCCCTAAGGCGCGCAATTTCTTCAGACTGATCCCTTATCGTAATCGCCTGCCTTTTATTCAAGTTTTTCAACTCATCCAACTCTGCGCAACCCGATACGCCTATGAAGGCTACCAAAAGGAAAATCTTCCCGTATTTTCCATATTTAGATAAAGACATGCTTTTTCCTCCAGCGGGTGAGACGGAATAAAATATTAAACCCTTAGTTAGTAGGTAAAATGGCACGAACAATCCATAACTTTACCGACTATACCATGTGATGTGTTTGTTTTCAAGCGTTTTTTACCTGAATTTTATTTTTCTGCAAACATTATCGGTACACCTTATCCGGATCAAACACCTTTTTCTCGGTAATCTCAACCGTATCGGATTTGGGGTTGTATTCACGGTAATAGCAGGTCTTGTAACCCGCATGGCACGCCGCCACCTTTTGCTCTACCATGAAGACCAGCGAATTCCCTTCACAATCGAAAAACACCCTTCTCACGAGCTGGATGTGGCCGGAAGTTTCGCCCTTGATCATCAATCGGTTCTGGGAGCGGCGGAACACGTGAATCTTGCCCGTCTCAATCGTTTTGACAACGGCATCCTTATTCATATAGCACAGCGTGAGCGCCTTCCCATCCGTTGCGTCTACAATGACCGATGGGATAAGCCCTTTGTCATCAAAGTGTAATTTTTCCAATAACTGCATGGATATCTCCTTAAAATCATATAAAAAAACCAAGCCGATGCTTCATAATTTTATCGAATAAACCCCTACTCGCCTTTTCTGCGTCATCAGCGGACAAGATACTTGAAATGACGGCAATACCCTCTACCCCGCTCTCTAAAACGGCCTCTACATTCCCCTCATTAATGCCGCCCAGTGCGACAATGGGCGCGTGAATCTCATCCTTCAGCCCCCGCAACCCTTCCACCCCCACAGGATCAAGAATACCCGCCTTTGATGGGGTATAAAAGACGGGGCCGAAGGTAATATAATCAGCGCCGTCATTACGCGCCTGCAACGCCTCCCGGCGATTGTGGGTAGAAACACCAATCAACTTTTTAACACCCAGCAGCCCCCGCACCACCGGAACCGGCAGGGATTGCCACCCAAGATGAACGCCGTCCGCATCAACGGCAAGGGCAATATCAACCCGGTCGTTAACAAACAAGCCCGCCCCGAAATCCGAGGTCATCTTTCGTAGTTCATTCGCCATGGTGTACAGTTCGCGAGTTGCAAGCCCATTTTCACGCAGTTGTACGGCCTTTACTCCACCCTTCAGGGACGACGCCACTGTTTCCAAAAGAGGCTGCTTGCAGAGGTTTCTATCGGTGATCAATATCAGGGAAAGAACGTCCACCGGCAGTTTACAGCTCATAAAACACGGACTTCAAGTCTATCGACAGGTCTGCGAGGAGGTGTGAGGTTAATGGTGTGGTCACGTTGTATGTGCCGGTTTTTCTGTAGCCGTCAACATCAAGGCTTAATACCTCTACCGTCTGCTTCACGGGATCAACAATCCAGTATTCCTTTACGCCATATTTACTATAAAGCTTTCGTTTGATCTCCCGATCCCGGTAACCTATCTTTGGGGAAAGGATTTCAACCACGAGGTCAGGCGCGCCCTGTATATTATCCCTGGTAATAATACTTCTTCGTTCTTTTGACACATAGATAATATCCGGCTGCACAACATCTTCGTCAGAGAGAACCACATCAAATGGGGCGTCATACACAAAACCCGTTTTCCGGCTCTTGACATAACTTTGTAAGGCGTACTCAAGCTCCGCAGATATACGCTGGTGGGATTCATTTGGTGAAGGCACCATAAAAAAATCTCCCTCAATAAGCTCATACCGTTTATCCTCCGGTGTGTGCAGATAGTCTTTATAGGTAAATCTTACTTTTAAGCCAACCGCAGTCATTGTTTCACCAGAATAAATAACCGGAGAATAATCCTATTTCACCCGGCTCACAAGGCAATGCCTCAGACTGATTAAAAATGTTATGGAAGCGCCGTAATCCTTTTTCACCGATAGTAATACAGGAGATGGACAAATTCAAGGTTTATTTTGATGTATTCATACAAAACCCAACGATATTGCAGTGCGTGAGGCAAACCTAAAGGTTCGCCCTACGGGACACTACACCGATTTGGGATTCATCACTTGATACAGGCAATCCCTTTTGGGGTAATCCTGTATTTTTGCAGCCTGCTGTTTGGCTTGTCGGGGATGGTCATATCAACAAACCCTTTATTGATAGCCGGGTGCAGGTAGTTTTTTCTGAAGGTGGGACGATGCGACATATCAAGCCTTTGCATAAGGTCTGATGCTGAAAGGGGATTCCGTTCCAAAATGCGCAACAGCCTTTTGACTTGGTCGCTATCTTGATCGTTATCTTGGTCGGTTTTCATTGTTTCCCGCAAAGAGTCCAGGATAGCATTCAGCATAAACGCGACAAAAGCCGTGGAGTCAGCCTGCTGATCAGACTTTTCCAAAACGTGGTAATACTCTTCCTGCCGGTCTTTGATAACGGTTTCCACCGGAAGGTAGGCAAGTATTGGCCTCCAACGCTTCAAGATGAGTGTTTGCCATAAGCGCCCCAACCTCCCGTTACCGTCGGAAAAAGGATGAATAAACTCAAATTCGTAGTGAAATACCGAACTGGCAATGAGCGGGTGCGCATCCGTCTCTTTCAGCCACGTAAACAAATCATGCATTAATGCAGGAACTCGCTCAGCAGGCGGGGCTATGTGGACAATTTCTTTCCCTTTAATAATACCAACCCCGCCGGAACGGTAACGTCCTGCATCATCAACAATGGCAGACATCAAAACTTCGTGAGCCTTTAATAAACCATTGGTGGACAACGGGTTTAATTTATCAAGCATTTCATAAGTAGCAAAGGCATTTTTAACCTCCTGTATTTCCCGTGGATGCCCAAGCACTCTCTTGCCGTTGATAATGGCTGTTACCTGTTCGAGGGTGAGGGTATTGTTTTCAATGGCGAGCGATGACTGAATACTCCGCAAGCGATTACCACGCCTTAGCACGGGCGAGAGTTCTGACGAATTTGTTACTGAAAAGCCCCCTATCGTTTCACTTATCTCCGAAACCAGGCGAACGATTTCAGGCGTTATGGTAAACGGCGGCACATATCCTGATTTCAACTTAGCCATCGTACCACCTCCGTTTTAAGATTTTGCATAATTACATTACCCATACCCTACGGCAGTTTACACCTTTTGTGAAATACAATCAAACTTTTTTAGTAACCATTCACCCACCTCTTGTGCCTCACAGGAGGGAAATTGGCACATTGCCCGATAACGATAACCCTGTCAGGGTTTAAAACCCTGACAGGGTATCTCCTGGTGTAGCAGAAACGACATGACGGCTGCGGCGAACGGTTATAAAAGAAGAAAGCCTATCCCAATACTCGTGGAAACCACCGTCGTTATAAACCCCACCTTGAAAAAATCCCAAAACCCCACGTGGACGTGTTCCTTAGAAAGTTCCATAACGATCATGTTGGCTACCGACCCCATTATGGTCAGGTTACCGGCAAAGGTGCTGCTCATGGCAAGCACATACCACATGGTTTTTGGATCGATAAATTTGTCGATCCACGCCACGGAAACCAACACAAATGGGACGTTTGAGACGAGGTTTGACGTGATTACGGAAAAGATGCTGAAGTTGACGATTTGGCCGGACGCCGTTTTACCAAGATACGGTTCAACGGCGTTATAAACCAGGGTTAAAACGCCCGCCTTATTGACGCCCCCCACCACAATAAACAATCCGCTAAAAAACACCAGGAGCGTCCAATCTACCTTTTCCAGGGCGTCACGTGGCTTTACCCCCGAAATGATGGTTAACGCAAGGCCGCCGGTTATTGCGGACAGGGGCAGGTTGCCCGTGAATACAAACCCTAAGAAAATAAGGAACAGCACGCCGAGCGATTTTACGGTAAGTATCAGGTCAAGGGGCGGTTTCTCCAGCACAATCGGGTTCAATCGCCCAAGGCCGACGTCTTTTCTGAAAAGGACGTAGATGATCAGCGTGTTTGCGCAAAGGCTCAATATCCCGATGGGCAGGAGCCGCCAGGTAAAGGTCAGGTAAGGTATTTTGGAAAAGATACCGACGAGCATGTTCTGCGGGTTGCCCGTCAGCGTGACAACACTGCCGATATTGGACGAGGTGGCCAGCGCTATGAGATAAGGAACGGGGTTCAGCTTTGTCCGGCTTAAGGCAAGGATAAGGAGCGGCGTAAACATTAAGCAGATCGTATCGTTGACAAAGAGCGCCGACAAAATGCCGCTCGAAAAGACGACAAAACACAGTAACAGAAACGGGCTTCTCGCGTGGGAAATCAACAAGTAAGAAAGATATTTGAAGCAATTGGCGATCTTGAGGTAGGCGATGAGCATCATCATGCCGAGGAGCAGCAGGATGGTGTTGAAATCGATAGACCGGTATGCCTCATCCAGGGTCATCACACCGCACAACACCATCAATACCGCCCCAAGCAGCGCCCCCGAAGGCCTGTCCAGCCTGTGCCATTTCATCTTCTGGGCAGAAATGACTATGTACGTCAAGGCAAAAATGAGTAGTGATTTGATAAGCAATATAGGTGATACCTGATTCCCAATCTATCGCCAGAAGGCTTCTTCAATCCGCATTTATTCAGTAAAAATATAGCTTGTAAGTTAGTAAATATTGGGAAAAAATGCAAGGATAAACAGGCGCATTCTGATTCTTTGGTATTCAATATTAGCTGAAAAGCATTAAAATAATTGTCGGGCAGCAACACCCTGTTTAATAGCGGCATACGCAACGGCCTTAGCCACTTCCCAATGAACTCATCATCAGTTTATATAAAAAAAGTGGAAAAAGGCAAAGGTTTTATAAATCCCCCCCCCTGTTTTTTACCAACTTGCTTTACACCTCCCTCTGTCTTCTCTCGCTATAAGCGTTAGCCAGAAGCATCTGTCTGATTGAGTGGCGTGGAAACGCAGACCTTGTTTCGGCCACTCCTCTTTGCCATATATAACGCCTCGTCGGCCATCTTTATGAGGTCTTTTGCGTTGTTAGCATCTCTGGGGAAGCATGCCACTCCAATGCTCACCGACAATTGAGTTCTTACCCCCTCATGCTTAAACGGATATGCATAAACAGTGGAGCATATCCGCTCGGAGAGGATACCGGCATAGGGCGCGTCACTCTCCCTCAATATTACGGCAAATTCCTCCCCGCCGTAGCGGGCGCATACATCCACGGCCCTGGTTTGCGTCTTTATTATGTCACTAATAACTTTTAAAACGTAATCTCCCACCTGATGTCCGTACGTGTCATTAAAACGCTTAAAGTGGTCAATGTCGATCATTAAAAGTGAAACCGCATACTGGTAGCGCTTCGAACCTTCAATGTGTTCATGCAACCTCCTGTGGAATTCTTTGTGATTCAATAAACCAGTAAGTCCGTCAGTGATGGCAAGCCGTTGGACTTCGTCATACAATTTTGCATTTTCTATCGCAACGGCCGCTTGATAGGTTATGGTAAGGAGTGTTTCTTCGTCTCTCCCGGTAAATCGCTCACCAGCGGCCTTGTTAGCGAGTAATAGCCCACCAACGACCTTATGGTCAATTTTAATCGGCACGCCCAGGAGGTTATATATTGGAGGATGATTTAGGGGTAGGCCTACAGATGCATGGTTATTCGCCACGTTATCTAAACGGATGGTTTGACCTTTCTTTATTACCATACCCAACAGTCCTTTCCCCTCCGGTTGCTCTTTAATATGGCAAGGTTCCGATGGATTTGGCGTAGAAACCTTGAAATATTTAATCTTTTCACCCGTTTCATCAAGCAAGGCCAGAACTCCCGACTCAGCGCCAATCATCCTTTTAGAGGTATTAATAAGGTCTTGTAAGAGTTGTTCAATTTCAATATGAGAATGTATCTCTACTGCCACAGCATTAAGATCCTTGAGCTGTTCAATCATTCGCTTGATAGAACGAATCATAGCATTAAAGGTCTTTCCTAACTGCCCAATCTCGTCACCATTGGTAAAGGGGACTTCCTTGCTAAAATCACCGCTGGCAACTTCTTTCGATATCGCAACAAAGGTATTGATACGTTTTGTGCTTAACCGTCCAATAATAAGTGATGCCACAACGATAACACAAACGATAACTCCGGAGATAATGCTCATGTAAAATATATTGGCATGAACAGGCTCAAGAAAGGTTGTTTCGGGTATCGTGCAGATAATCCGCCATCCGTTATCCATCACCTGCAACGCCGAATGATAGGTTTCTTTCCCTATGGCCAGCCTGTGCTGAAAATACCGGGGAGGCGGCACCGCCGTTACCGCCTCCATCACCTCCGGTATATCAGTAGATGCTATGTCCGTGATATCACTTCCATACCGTCTTTCCTTTAACATCTGTTCCCTGATAGCGGGATTCAAAGGCACCCATGACTTGAAAATCAAATCCATTTTTGTGGAGTGGGCAATACGCACGCCGTCTGAATTGGACAGGATTACCGCGTTTCCCTGGCCTACCCGTCCGCTCTCATGTTCGAAGAGTTCCCAAAATTCCTCAGCCCTGCATTGTAGCGTTGCAATCCCAAGTATTTTATTTGCTTGCTTGACGGGAATACTAAAATAAATACCGGCTATGCCTCCATCTACACAAGGCGCTGAAACAAAGTTTTTCCCCTTCACGGCCTCAGAGAAAAAGGGTCTTGCGGCATAGTTTCCCTGAATTATCGCATCGGTGCTAAACACGACATTTCCTTCTCTATCTAAAAGGGAGATGGATAAGAAATCCGGATCGATACGCAGCCTGGCTTGAAAAGAAGCAATGGCATGGGAAACAATGCGAGGCCGTGCCTCTTCGTTTGTCCTGAGAATAGAGATTAACTCCGACATCTTGGCAAGTTTGTAAATGTGTTTAAACTTATAGTTTACATAGCGCTCCACGGTGGCGTTCACATTTTTTGCCTGGACTTCAAGGGTATGGATTGTCTGCTTTGTTAGCCTATCCTTGCCCAACCGGTAAAATCCGAATGTTACAATGAAAAGCGGTATAACAGACACCAGCAAAAGAATGATCAGAAATTTATTGCTAATGGATAGATTATTAAATAGATTCATGATACGGCCCGACAAAAAACAGTAGTGCGAGATTTATTCTGTAGCTCAGGGCTTTAGCCCTGATGGACTCCGGCATTACACTGCGCGCCGGAAGCCACACATACACAATGCCTGCGCCTGTAACAAGAGCAACGGCCATCAAACCTGAAGGTTTGAGCTACAGACAGCCGCGTTAGGTTGTAACAAACACCTTTATCGTCTCCTTGATGTTCTTTGCCTGCGCCAAGTTAATGAGCCGTATTCTCACCAATCCGGTGATGCGGTATCCCTGGGCGGCTAAGAGCGTTCCCGTGCTTGTTTTTATGTCTTCAGCGAGGATCATCTGAGTGGTAAGCTCATGGGTTTTGACATATTTCACTTCATACCCTTTTTCTGTAGCGATTATTTTTTTAAGCGCCTCAACAAGTGCCTGATCGTACCAGCCCTGTCGCTTCTGAATGGCTTCCAAGGCCTGTGCATTATTCATTCCCGTGGTGACAAGCGAATCAAAGTCAATGATAAGTTTGAG
>JACVXV010000205.1 GCA_015661205.1 Candidatus Brocadiaceae bacterium | reverse complement strand
CTTAATCTCAACGGTTACCTCGTTGGTGGCAACGGTCTCTTCACCGCTGCGGCCTTTGTACTTTACCTTCAGCGGCGACACTGTTTGGCTCCCGACCTCGTAGGTACACAACACCCAACTCCGTTCGACGGTGAAATATCCGTTTCGTTCAGGTCTTGGTGAATCTATCTTCTCCGCTTTTTTTACCGCAAATACCCCGATCTGTTGTCCAAGTTCAGGAAATTCCACGACAAGTCCTGCCTTGTAGTTTACAGAGACGGTTAATTTAATTTTTTCGCCTATCGTCGCATCTTTTTTATCCAACGTCGCTTTTGCCTCTATCGACGCCGCTTCAGGCGCAGCATCTGATTTTCCGGCAAAAGCCGCACCATCAGACGCTATCAGTGTATATGCAACCAAGAGTAAAATCAACAGGATACTAAAGAATCTGCTATATCCCTTTATAACCATAATTCAACCAAGATTAGTACCTCTTCTCCCGTATTCTAAAAAACCGCACGATGGGGTCAATATAGTGTTTGCCGGTGTTGATTACGATTTCATCAACGCCCATTGATCGGAACAACTTCGACCGCTCCTGTGTCTGACGATTACAGAGGGCGCTATATTCTTTCCTCGCGTGATGATTTGACGTGTCAACCAGAAGCGTTTCCCCCGACTCTGCATCTCTCAATTCAATAAATCCCACGTTGGGCAATTCCCGTTCTCTGGGGTCCGTGATGGAAACGGCAATCACGTCGTGTCTTTTATTTGCGATGCGGAGCGCATGTGCGTAGTTGGTTGCAATGAAATCGGACACAAGGAAAGAAATCGTGCGTCGGGCAGATATCTTGTTCAGGTATTCCAGCGCAACGGGAATATTCGTGCCTTTCCCGGTGGGTTGTGCGCATAGCAACTCACGGATAACCCTCGATACATGTTTAATTCCTTTTTTAGGGGGAATGAATTTTTCAATTTTATCGGTAAAAACAATTAAACCCACCTTGTCGTTGTTTTTTATGGCGGAAAATGCCAAAAGGGCGCATATCTCCGTTGCCACCTCGTTTTTCAACTGCTCGGCAGACCCAAAGTTTCCCGAAGGGCTGATATCCACCAGCAACATCACCGTCAATTCCCGCTCTTCCACAAAGCGCTTGATAAAGGGGCGCCCCATGCGCGCCGTTACGTTCCAATCAATCGTCCGGATTTCATCCCCCGGTTGATATTCCCGTACCTCGTCAAACTCCATCCCGCGTCCCTTGAAAACACTGTGGTATTCCCCGACAAATGCATCGTTAACAAGGCGCCGCGTGTGGATTTGAATCTGTTTAATTTTTTTTAATATCTCTTTTGAAATCATACATACCCAGGTATTTTATCGGGAAGAAACAATTTTAATAGTCTTTCGGTAATTTTTTATATTCACACGCAGGGACACGGGCGCCGTGTCCCTACACCAACTCGTTCCTGAGCTCCAGTCTTCGTAAAACCATCTGTGCAATCTGTGAAATCTGTGGTTCCCGCAGCCCCTTTCGCCCGTCCTTACGGCACTTCCACCGTATCAAATATCTTCTGCACAACGTTTTCCGACGTTATCTCCTCGGCCTCTGCCTCGTAGGTGACAATCACACGATGGCGAAGGACGTCCATCCCTATCGACTTCACATCCTGCGGGGTAACAAAACCCCTGCCTTTTATAAAGGCGTGCGCCTTGGCTGCAAGCGCGAGGAATATCGTTGCGCGGGGTGACGCCCCATACTCTATGAACTCTTCGAGTTTCAGGTTATAGGCCTTTGGGTCTCTCGATGCAAATACGATATCGACAATGTAATTCTTGATTTTATCGTCGATATAAATTTCATCCACAATAGAACGCAACCGCAGAATGTCTTTCGGGGTAATTACCGGATTTACCTGAATGTCCTTTTTCGTCAGCGCCATGCGGTCCAAAATTTCCCGTTCTTCCTTTTTATCCGGATAGGTAACGTTCAATTTGAACATAAACCGGTCTACCTGCGCCTCAGGCAACGGGTAGGTGCCTTCATGCTCAATGGGATTCTGGGTGGCCAGCACGAGGAAGGGTTCTTCCAATTTAAACGTCTGATCGCCGATAGTGACTTGCCTGTC
The DNA here is from genome assembly GCA_015661205.1 of Candidatus Brocadiaceae bacterium. Taxonomy (GTDB): domain Bacteria; phylum Planctomycetota; class Brocadiia; order Brocadiales; family Brocadiaceae; genus JACVXV01. The sequence continues at coordinate 3,124 of JACVXV010000205.1, read as the reverse complement.
CTGCATCGCCTCTAAAAGCGCGCTTTGCACCTTTGCCGGGGCGCGATTTATCTCGTCAGCCAGCACAATATTGGTGAAAATGGGGCCTTTCCTTACGGTAAAATCCCCGGTTTTGGGGTTATAAATGAGGGTGCCGATCAAATCAGCAGGAAGCAAATCCGGCGTGAATTGTATCCTTTGAAAACCTGCCTGCATTGCCCTGGCCATGGTCGTAATCGATAGTGTTTTTGCCAGTCCCGGCACGCCCTCCAGCAAGACGTGTCCATTTGAAAGAATACCTATGAGAAGCCTCTCGATCAAATATTTCTGGCCTACGATCACCTTGCCCATTTCAAACATCAGGGTATTGGCAAAATCACTTTCCTTCTTTACCTTCTCGGTAATCTGTTTGACATCAGATTCCATCTAACCCTCCCCATTAAATTACTTGTAGTTAAAATGCTTATATCATTAACGTTCTATTGTATTAAAGAATAGTACACGCACAAAACAAAAAACTACCGATAGTTTGTTCCCTAATAATACCAGGAAAAGAACAAATACCGGAGGATCAATATCTCAGACTAACAAAAACGTTTGAAACCACAGATTACACTGATTTCACAGATTTTACATATATCGCAAACCGAGGGGTATCTTTCCGTTATGTTAGGCTTTTTGCAACACTTTGGTTTTCTGAAAAACCCTAAAAACCTCCGGTAGGAGCGGCATAGGAGCTTTATTGCCGCATATTGTATCTATTAATATTTCACCCCTCCGGGGTTTAATATTACGTTATCTTTCTCACCTATAACCATACCATCCCTTCGGGATGTGGAACGGTTCAGTTTTTAATCTGTGAAATCTGTGGTTCCTGGCTTTTTCTGTGGTTCCCAGCGTTTAATGCCCTTTTATAAGCGACATCACCTCTGCCCGTGTAGCAGGGTTATCGCGAAAGATTCCGCGCACCACGGAGGTATGCACCCGTGTGCCGGGTTTTTTAATGCCCCTCATGGTCATGCAAAGGTGTTCCGCCTCGATAATGGTAAGCACCCCTTTGGGTTTTAATGCCTTCATGATGGATTCCGCGATATCCGTGGTGAGCCGCTCCTGGACTTGCAACCGCTTGGCCTCCAGTTCCACAACCCTCGCCAGCTTACTGATGCCGGTGACCCGGTTCCCCTGCGGGATGTAGGCCACATGCGCGACGCCGCTGAAGGGGAGGAGGTGGTGTTCGCACATCGAGTAAAAGGGGATATCCTTCAAAAGCACAATCTCATCATATTTTTCCGATTTCAATACCTTTATTTCTGTATGGGAGTCCTTGCCGATGCCTTCATATATTTCCTCACACATTTCGGCAACCCTTTCCGGCGTGTCAAGAAGCCCGTCGCGCGTGGGGTCTTCTCCAATGCCTTCCAGGAATAAACGGACAGACTCCACAATTTTTTTCTTATCTATCAAGTGCAGTTCCTTACCTTGAAAATGAAGTTTTCTTATAGACCTTTATCAACCGCGAATGAACGCAAATTAACGCGGATACGTTGCTTTGTTTCACGTTTATTAGCGGTCGCCGCGGGCTATAAAATTAAATAAGCTCTCTATCTTTCGAAATTCCTTGTTCAATATTCGAAATTGGGCTTCTCAGAAATCCCCTCGTTCCCAAGCTCCAGCTTGGGAATGTGCCTGTACCAGAAGCTCCTGCTTCGTTATTTTTTCGTAATATTTCGTTTTGCAGGGCTTTCATTTCTCCGCGTTCTCTGCGCCCTCTGCGGTAAATTGTTGCCTTTCCGCCTCTAACCCGTTCCAGCTACGATACCAATCCATAATTCTTTAAAATTCCCGCCAACTGATTCTCGTGTTCCTTGGTCATTTCGCACAACGGCAGGCGCAATTCTCCATTAATTCGTCCCAGCAGCTTCATGGCTGTTTTTACCGGGATGGGGTTTGTTTCTATGAACATGCCCTTGCACAATGGGAAGAGTTTGTAGTGGCACTTCCTTGCCGCCTCGAAGTTGCCCTCCAGGCAATATCGCGCCAGCGCCGCCGTATCCGCGGGTACTACGTTTGCCACAACCGAAATCACCCCCTTACCACCCACCGCCATGATCGGCAAGGTGAGGGAGTCGTCACCCGAAAGCACCGTGATGTCGCACAGTTGCAATATCTGAGTTACCTGGTCGATACTCCCGCTGGCCTCCTTTATCCCGACGATGTTCTTTATCTGAGCAAGCTTGGCGACAGTTTCCGGCAGGATGGATATACCCGTCCTTGATGGAACGTTATATACCACGATAGGGATATCCACCGATTCCGCAATCAGCTTGTAATGACGGAGGAGTCCCTCCGGCGTCGGCTTGTTGTAGTAAGGGGTGATAAGCAACGCCCCGGTTGCCCCGACCTTTTTCGCATGCTTCGTCAGCGCCAGCGCCTCCACCGTGTTATTTGAGCCTGTGCCTGCAAGTATGGGTATCCTTCCGGCGGCAAAGTTCACTACCTCGCCGATTACCCGTTCATGCTCCTCCAATGAAAGTGTCGCCGATTCACCGGTAGTTCCACAGGGGACAATCCCACTCGTCCCGTTTTTAATATGGAATTCGACAAGCTCCTTCATCTTTTGAAAATCGATTTGTCCATTTTTAAAAGGCGTTACCAATGCCACCAGCGATCCCGTGAACATGTTACCCTCCCTTAATCTTCCAGTCGTTCTTTCTAAAATTTAACTCGTTTTGCAAAAATATAGCCAACAGCCTCTGCTTTTCGAAAAATACAGGATGGCCCCCTCCATATTCCCCGCTCTAAGCATCGAAAACCCGGCTTGTTTGGCTATATATCTTTAGATAAGCACCACAGCGTATACTAATTAATTGCTATACTATAACATAAAACCTTGCATATTCAAGTCTTGTGCTGATATCAATGTTACGGCGTAGCCGTTTTCTCTCGTTCCCAAGCTCCCGCTTGGGAATGCGCCTGTGCCAGAAGCTCCAGCTTCTTTTTCCCGGACGGCTTTCGTTTTTTTCGATTCAAAGCAGAGCTTTTGTTGCAATCCCGTTCCCAAGCCGGAGCTTGGGAACGAGGTGAATCTGTAGCACAGGCTTCCAGCCTGCCGATTCCCTTTCATTAAACTACTGCCGGCTAGAAG
>JACVXV010000204.1 GCA_015661205.1 Candidatus Brocadiaceae bacterium | reverse complement strand
GGGGAGCAATAAATTGGGGGAGATAACTGTAGTTCATTCGACGGCTGCCACGGTATCTACCACGAAAAATGTGAATATCAACTATTTTGCGATGCCGCAAAGATAGAGATATTTTGCCTTCGAAAGAAGGACGACATTTGAAACAAAAATTACAAAATCACAAAAGATGGCAAGCCCGGATTCCTCTAATAAAGCGGCGTCGATGACGACGACCTTCCTTCGCCCCAGCCTCTCGATTTCCGCAATCTTTGTCTGTATCTGCTCAATAACCAGGGGATGAAGGATGGCGCACAGGGCATCCAGACGCGCCTTATCCTGGAATACGATCTTCGCCAACCGTGAGCGGTCAACGTTGCCGCTAACGTCCAGGACTTCAGCGCCGAACTCCTCCACGATCTTGTCCTTTACCTCCTTCACCAACATGCGCTTGTGGCACATCTCGTCGGCATTGAGGTAGTGCGCTCCCAGTGAGGCAAGCATGCGGCCTATGGTACTTTTCCCGCTCGATATGCCGCCCGTTATTCCAATGACTTTTGGTTTAATCATCAATCCGATTCCATCCAATTTTTGCCGGTCTTTATGTTTACCCTGATCGGAACGTCCATTTCAACGGCATGGATCATTTCCTCTTGTATCATTGCCCGCGCCGATGCGGAGGCGCTCGCCTTCACCTCAAAAAGCAGTTCATCGTGTATTTGAAGCAACATCTTCACCTCATGCCCCATCGTTTGCAACCGCGCGTATATCTTGTTCATGGCAATCTTAATCAAATCCGCGGCAGTACCCTGGATTATCGTGTTAACGGCAATACGTTCCGCCAGGTTTCTCCGCCTTTTATCCCCGGCATTCAGTTCCGGTATGGACCTTTTCCTGTTAAAGAGCGTCTTTACGTACCCGCGCCCCCTTGCCTGCTCAATGGCCCCGTCCCGGAACTCTTTTACGCCCCGGTACAAAGTAAAGTAGGCGTTGATGAACTCACGCGCTTGTATCACGGAAAGCCCGGTGTCACGGGCAAGCCCGAATTCGCTCAGCCCGTAGATAATGCCGAAATTAACCGCCTTCGCGTTTCGCCTCATTTCGTACGTTACTCCCTCAATGGGGACGTTGTAAATGGAGGACGCCACGGCGGAGTGGATGTCTTTATCCTGTTGAAAGGCCGTTACCAGTGCAATATCTTTGGAAAAATGCGCAAGGATACGCAGTTCGATCTGGGAATAGTCTGCCGACAGGAACAAGGCGTCTTCTCCGAATGGAACAAAGGCGCGCCGGATATGCCGTCCGACGTCCGTTCGAATCGGGATATTCTGGAGGTTCGGCTCACTGCTGCTCAGCCGCCCCGTAGCCGTAACCGTCTGATTAAACGAGCTGTGCAGCCGTCCCGTATGGGGATTTATCATATCCGGCAAGGCGTCAACGTACGTATTTTTCAATTTGATAAGCTGCCGGAATTCCAGCATCAGCTTGGGCAACGGGTGACTCCAGGAAAGGGTAGCCAGCACGTTTGCATCCGTAGACGAACCGGTCTTGGTGCGCCTTACCCGTGGAAGCGAAAGCTCCTCAAAGAGGATTTCACTCAACTGCTTGGGTGAATTAATATTGAACTTGCGCCCGGCCGCGGCGTAAATATCCTTTTCAAGGCCTTGTAATCTTACGGATAATTCGCCCGACATCTCCTTTAAAACCTGAACGTCTATGCCTATCCCATCCCACTCCATTCCGACCAGCGCGTAAATCAACGGTATCTCGACCTGCTGAAAGAGCGTCCACAGCCCTTCTTTTTTGAGGCGAGGCTCCATAACCTCCGCCAGCCGGAACGCAACGTCGGCGTCCTGACAGGCATATTGGCATATCTTTGCAATGTCAACCCGGTCCATCGTTATCTGCGTCTTACCGCTGCCGATAAGCTCGGAGGTGGCGATGGTCTTGTAGGAAAGATACTCAAAGGCTATGTCGTCCAGGTTGTGATTCCTCTTTACCGGATTCAGCAGGTAGGAGGCAACCATCGTGTCAAAGGCGATCCCCTGTAAACGAATATTGTTGTTTCTCAGCACCAGGATATCGTACTTAATATTTTGCCCGATTTTTTTAATAGCGGCGTCTTCTAAAACAGGTTTCAGAACCGGCAGCGTCGCTTCGGCAGACAAGAGCGGCGTCCCTTCCGGCGCCATAAAAGGCAGGTAATACGCTACCCTGGCTTGCCAGGAAAACGAAATGCCCACGATTTTTGCCTCAAGGGGTTTGACGCTGGTGGTTTCCAAATCAACCGCAAACGCCTTTTGCGCCTTTAACCGGGTGAGAAACTCGTGAAACGTTACCGGGGTATTTACGAGATTGTACCGTGTCTCCTCTGTCTTTGCCGTAGCAACCAGGTCTGCCAGGAGGGTGTTAAACCCCAAGTTCCTGAATAACGTCTTCAACTTGACGTTTTCAGCAGCAGATATCCTGCACGCATTCATGTCCAGGCGGAGCGGGACGTCGCTACTCAGCCTTATCAGCCTTTGAGAAAGCCGCGCCTGGTCTGCAAAGGTGCGCAGGTTTTCCTGCCTTTTCTTCCCCGATATCCCGTCAACGTTCGCAAGCACGGATTCGAGCGTTCCCCATTTCTGGATCAGTTCCAATGCCGTTTTGCTGCCGATGCCGGGCACGCCGGGTACGTTGTCAGAAGCATCTCCAGAAAGGGCAAGGACGTCCGTCACCTGGTCGGGGCGTATGCCTTTTTCCTTAAAAAGCGTCTCCTGGTCAATCAGCATTTCCTTCCTGGCATTCAAGATTTTAACGCGCGCATTGATGAGCTGTTCCATATCTTTATCGGAAGTCACGATAATCGTTTCGACGTCTTTATCAGACAGCAGCTTCACAAGGGTGCAAATCAGGTCGTCCGCCTCAAACCCCATTGACGCATATACGGGGATGTTGAATGCCCTGACGACCTTATAAATCAACGGGATTTGGACCCGCAAATCATCAGGCATCGGCTTACGATGTGCCTTATACTGTTCGTATTCCCTGTGTCTATGGGTAGCTAACCTTGTGTCAAACACCACGGCGGCATATTCCGGACGCTGTTCCCTGAGCAGCTTCTGGAGCATTCTGGTAAAGCCGTAAACGGCATTTGCCGGTTTTCCGCCAGGGGTTGCCAGCTTTGCCGTAATAGCATAAAACGCCTGGTAGCAATGTGAATGTCCGTCAACAATGAAGAAGCGTTCTGGCATCTTGGATACGTGATGTAAAACAACGGTTAGAAATAAAACCTTATAATCATACCAACCCGCAAATCCGTATAAATAAAAGGGAAAATCCCCTATAAGAAAATTAATTTACTCAGGGACATTTCATATAAGATAGGCAAGCACGAGGCAAGACAAACGGAGATGCACGTAAAATTATGGTAAAGGAATTTTCATTTTATTTAGAGTTTTTGGTGAAACTTCGGCATGTTCCCGGACTGAAACCCGCATGGATACAGATTTGTTCCGGCAAAATGACTTACCGAAACACCTAAATGATAATGTATTAAAAAACCTCTTAACTGCGGGCAACGTGTGCATTCATGCGCAACTTGCTTTTTGAGGTTTCAAACCGATATATCCATGAAAAACTATGGACGGTATCAGAAAAGTTAGGCTCAGGGAAAGGAACAGATTGTTTCTATGCTGACTTTAGGCTGGACAACCACCATCAACCGCTTAAAGAAACGCTTTGACAACTGATGACTACGAAAGATGCTATCATCTCCCGAAATCAAAGTCAAGCTAAAATTGAATAAATCCCATTCAAAAATGTCTTTTATTTTCCTTGCAAATTTTCATTTTGCCTATAAAATTACACGTGTACATTTCTTTACGGGATGTCATTTCAGGACGGCACAAAACAAATGGCGGTGTAGCTCAGTTGGTAGAGCAGCGGACTCATAAGCCGCGCGTCGGGGGTTCGAATCCCTCCACCGCTACCATTCCAACAACAATCCATTGCGCATAGCGCACAATACACGCAAAGAACGCTCAGAGAAGCTACGGGAACCGGCAGAAATAGGTAGGGCAAGGCTTTAGCCTTGCAACACTCTCTGAATACGCACCAGAGATTGTAACTAAAGGGTCGTCCTGCCGTTGCTTTGAATTTTCTATACAATAAATTAGGTATTCGGTGCCTTGTTTGTTTTCATACGTGTAGATTCGTGTCTAAAGGTCTAATTCAAAATGATAACCTACCCCGCCTACCTACCATTGTACAAATCCGGAGAACTTTTCACCAGGATTGAAAAGGGCAAGGCCTTGTTGCTAGGGTGCCGGATATGCCCACGACGGTGTAAGGTAAACAGGCTTGAAGACAAACACGGCGTTTGCAAGGTTGGCAGGCACATAAAGGTCTCCAGTTATGCCCCCCACTTCGGCGAAGAATCCCCCCTGGTAGGAATGCACGGCTCCGGCGCCATCTTTATTACATCCTGCAATCTGGGATGTGTATTTTGTCAAAACTTCGATATCAGCCACCTCGGTGAAGGACATGAAGTTTCCCCGGCGCGCCTTGCGCAGATGATGACAGAACTACAGCAGTTGGGGTGTCATAACGTTAACTTCGTCACGCCAACCCACGTTGTCCCGCAAATACTGGAGGCACTTCCCATCGCCATTGAAAACGGCCTAAACATACCCCTCGTTTACAACACCGGCGGTTACGACCTTGTGGAAACGCTGCAACTCTTAGATGGGGTTTTTGACCTCTACATGCCGGACTTCAAGTTCTCTGACGACAAAACCGCCGCCACATCATGCATGGCAAAGGATTATCCGCAAGTAACCATGGACGCCATCAAGGAGATGCACCGGCAGACGGGAGACCTTGTGATCGACCATCGCGGCATTGCGGTAAGAGGACTCATCGTCCGCCACCTCGTCATGCCCAATGGGTTGGCGGGAACACGCAAGGTAATGCAATTCCTGTCCAGGGAAATTTCGCCCGACACGTACGTCAACATCATGGACCAATACCGCCCCTGCGGCCTTGCCAGCAAACACCCTGAAATCAACCGGCGTATCCATGTTGAGGAATTTGAAAATGCCATAGAAATAGCACACGAAGAAGGCCTGCGCCGGTTGGATTCGGAGTAATTGCTTTGCTGACGATTTCGACTGATTTCAATTCCGGTTTTCCGTCATATCTTCGTGCCTTTGTGCCTTCGTGTGAGAAATATTTTTGTAACTACTCAGCGTATTTTCAAATACAATTCCTGCTAGCCAGCAAAGACAGGCACTTCGCCGCGAAATAGCCTCTGTAAAGCCTGGCTTACATTTATA
>JACVXV010000065.1 GCA_015661205.1 Candidatus Brocadiaceae bacterium | reverse complement strand
TTAAGGGATGAGGAGTATCTTCGTCTGAAAATTCTTACTTGTATGCTACCGGAGTTATAAAAATGCACAATTTTACCCACTCGATTACCTGAAGAGCCAGTTTTAAAATATATTTATTCCCTCGAAATCCACCATTTAAGCCATTCCTAAGTCATTTCACAAAAGCCATGTTGCCGAAAAATCAATATTTCGGCGAAAATTCGGCCATAGGAGATAGTAACACTTTATTTTCGTGTTCAAATATCAAAGGAATAAATATGACCGAACAATCTCTGACAGGCGAAAATTTGTTAACAATGTCCCAGGTGGTACAAATATTGAATGTTGCAAGGCATAAGCTAAATTATCTCTTCGATTCACGGAAGCTGAAGGCTGAAGATTTTTTAAAACTTCCTAATGGTGAGAGAGTTTACCGGCAATCAGACCTTGAGGAAATCAAAAAAGCATTGTTTGAGGTTGGCACGAAATGATGACGGGAAAAAATAAAATGGAAGCCAGAACGCTGCTTGAGTGGGCAAAATATTACGTTGAGGATAAGGGCTTTTCCGTTATTCCACTAAAAGGCAAAGTTCCAGACGCTAGTGTCTTGCCACAAGAGAAAGACGAAAATGGAAGATTAAAACCCACGTGGAAACCGTACCAGAAAAGAAAACCAACAGAAGCTGAGCTTCAGAAGTGGTTCGGCAATGGAAGTAAGCGGAATATTGGAACTGTTACTGGGAAAATATCCGGAATTGCTGTTGTGGACATCGACAGCGAGCTGGGGATGCAATGTTACCGGAGCATGAAACTGCCTAAAACACCAATGGTAAAAACTGCAAAGGGACGTCATGCCTATTTCAAAAACAAAAAAGAAATTAAAAATTCTCAAGGTTGTGCTGAATTGCCTGATATTGATATTCGGGGTAGTGGTGGGTACATTGTCGCACCGCCGTCAATTCACCCAAGCGGGGTTCAGTATACGTGGATTGGTTCAAGAAGCCTTGAAGATTTACCGCTGGCGGATTTTCCTGTAGAAATATTTACGCGGTTGCAACTAGTCGAAGAAGACCACACTCATAACGAACTAGTTAGGAAATTCGGCGACCCGTATTATTGCAACGCCAAGGGGGAAATTACATCAATTAATCAGGCTTATTGGGCTGCTCTCTATGATAATGAAAATATTCTGATATACGAACCCGATGAGAAAGCATTTTACATATATGAAGAGAAAACAGGTTTGTACAGATTAATTTCTGAAGCTTTGATTAAGCAAAATATATCAAATAGAATGCTAGAAGTTTCAAGGGAAAACGGTGTTTTCTGCCTTGAGAAAAAGAGAACCAATGGTTGTCTTAACCAAATACTCGGTCATGTAACAGGTATATGCGAAAAAAGAAACGCCTTTAAGAACAAGCGTAAAATTGTCCATTTAGCGAACGGTGTAATTAAATTCAAAAAAAATACAAAAGCTGATTTAGTGTCTTTTTCACCAGAATTTTACTCAAGAAATCAATCGCTGATTGCTTACAACAAATATGCCAAGTGCAGACGTTTTTTGGAAGAATTATTACTTCCCGCTGTTAGCCAAGAAGATGCGTTGCTCATTCAGAAATATTCCGGGCTTTGTTTATTAGGCCAAAATCTTATTCAAAGATTCCTGATATTAGACGGACTTGGAGGACGCGGCAAAACCCAGCTTGCTACAGTTATCCAGCACATTGTTGGAATGGAGAATGTAACGCAGTTACGAACGAGCCATTTAGACGAGAGATTTGAGATGTACCGATTTCTTAAAAAATCATTACTTGTTGGTGTTGATGTGCCTGGAAATTTTCTCTCAGAAAAAGGTGCACACGTTATCAAGGGTTTAGTTGGTGGTGATTTCTTCGATGCTGAGCAGAAGAACGGGACAGGCTGTTTTCAAGTGAAAGGCAACTTTTGTGTCCTTATTACCTCTAATTCAAGACTTCAATTGAAATTGGATGGCGATATTACTGCCTGGAAAAGACGGCTTTTGATTGTCAGATTCGAAGCTCCTCCACCTAAAAAGAAAATTCCTGATTTTGCAGACTTACTTATCAGGGAAGAGGGAAGTGGCATTCTGAATTGGGCATTGATTGGCCTAAGCTTGTTACTGGTAGATATCAAAGAAACTGGCGATATTCGCATGGCAAAAAACCAGCGTAGCATTGTTAACGCGCTTCTTGCCGAAAGTGACAGCCTACGATTTTTTCTCAAGGATTGCGTTGAAAGTTGCGACAATAAAGACCTGTCAGTGGAGGAAATTGTTGAGGCGTACGCAGAGTATTGCCCAGCCAAGGGATGGAACGCAAAGCCATTAACTGTGGTTCATAAAGAGCTTGCAGGTTTGATGCTGGAGCTTTTTAAAACATCTAAGGCACATTCTATCAGTCGTGAGGGTAAAAATGTTCGAGGCTTCAGACGAGTAAGGTTAAAGATTCGAGAATAATAATGTCACTAGATATAGCAAAATTAGAAAATATTAAAGAAAACCGTTCGCACATAAAAGCCAGATGCCCAGCTTGTGCAGAACAAGGCCACGACAGCAAGGGAAATCACTTGTCTATTGACGAGCAAGGGCGATTTACTTGTGTTTTATATTCAGGTGAAAGTGGAAAAGGACATCGTAAAAGGATATTCGAACTAATAGGGGTAAATAGACCAATGAGTAAATCAATTAAGGTTAGAGTGCCACAATACAAACTAAACCAGAACAAAGCGGATAGCGGAAATACTAATTTGATACGTTTGGTACGGGTAAATCACACTCGTAAAGGTAGTAAGGTAATAGAGAAGGATATATTTGGTACGCTTGGTACGCTTTTTTATAACCCCTATACATAATTGAATTAAGGGAAGTAAACGGAATATATAAATAGAGTACGAAAAATGCGTACCAAGCGTACCAAATGAAACAAAAAATAATTGCTATACAACACCATCGAAGATGTGTAGATATTTTCTGAGGCGGTTGGGTTGTTGTTGGCACACAAAACCCCAATGAAACGATTTAAAACACGCCACAACCGTTTGTGCGCTGGTTGGATGATGTTTTATGCACGCAACTTCACTTTAAAAACTGTAGGAAAGAGTAGCGGCAAACTTACAAAAGAGTTTAGGCAAAGGATTCTAACATTTATTTTGAAAACTACTAAAATTTACTAAAAGGAGGTGGTTGATGGGTTTGCAAAAAGGTAGGACAAATAACCCTCACGGTAGGCCAGCAGGTGTTCCCAATAAAATGACGAAAGAATTAAGGAAAATCTTAAAACTATTTGTCTCAAATGAATTAAAGAGGTTGCCAAACCGCATACGATTCCTAAAGAAGAAAGAACGAATCGAATTATTGATTAAACTATTACCATACGTCCTGCCGAAAGTTGAATCTGTTACCCACACTTCCGGTGAACCACTGGATTTGAGTATTATGTAAATTAATTTGGTGAAAATGCAAACTTCGTGAAATAAATCCCCACTTTCTGACGTTTTTGATTTTAGAAACATTCTGAAAATAACCGTAATACAAATGACCATCGAAAAAACCTTGAAAAGATATGTAAGTATTAAAGCGGTATCCGAGTATACGTCCTTACCAGTTAAAACACTTTACGAATGGGCTGGAATGCGGCGTATTCCCAGCATAAAGCTGGGGCGGCGGGTACTCTTTGACCTGACGGACATTGACTCTCTTATGACTTCCCTGAAGCGTGATACGGGACACTGTGGAGCAATTATTAATAAGGCGTTGAAAAATGTCCGCTGAAACGTTTATAATTGATAATACAGTCATTAAGACACCTTCCGGTCACGGGAAAGGAGAAGGGCATGTATAAACGTGATGGGATTTGGTGGACGTGTATCAGACACCGGGGGAGGAAAATTCAGCGAAGCCTTGAAACAGAAAATAAAAAGCTTGCTGAATCTATTGAAGCCAAGCTTAGAACGGAACTTGTTGAGGGCAAATTTTTCGACAGGCTTGAGGGTGAACGCCGAACGTTTCAAGAATTGATGCAAAAATTTATGAAGGAACACGCCCCGAAGGTTTCAGAGAATACGAGGGTTCTTTACGGTGCATCGCTAAAGCATCTTTCAGGGTTCTTTGGAGATATGGTTCTGTCTGAAATTACTTCCAAAAAGATTAACGATTACAAACAAGCGCGAAAGGAATCGTGCGGGGGGGCGCCGAGCATCAATCGGAGCTTGTCAATGCTTTCGAAGGCCTTTAGTCTTTGCGTCAAAGAATGGGAGTGGGTGAAAGAAAATCCAGTCCTGAAAGTATCACGGGAAAAGGAGAATAGCGGGCGAGACCGTTGGTTGACCAGTGAAGATGAAAAAAGATTGTTTGACAATTCGCCACAATGGTTAAAAGAGATTATCCTTTTCGACTTGCACACTGGCTTACGTCAAGACGAGTTGCTTTCCCTTCAATGGAGTCGGGTTGATTTGTTCCGTAAAGTCATCATCATACAGGAGACAAAGAACGGGAAACCCCGGACGTTACCATTAAATCAAATTGCCCTGGGCGTTTTAATGGAAAGGGCGAAAGTAAGGTATCTTAAAAGCGACCTTGTTTTCCTGAGTAGTGAAATAACAAAGATTGACCGGAATAATCTACGAAGGGCTTTTAACACTGCTTTAGATAAGGCAGGAATTCAGAATTTTCATTTCCACGACCTACGCCACACGTTTGCAACACGGTTAGCGCAAAAGGGCATTGATATTTACAAAATATCAAAACTGTTAGGGCATCTTAACATCACCATGACCCAGCGTTATGCACATCATTGCCCTGAGAGTTTAAGAGAAGGAATCGAGGTTTTGGAGAAAGTTGACTACGTTTTGACTACAGTAGAGGAAAACCGGAAAGTGTCAATTGCCTGAAACCCTTGCAGAATATGGTGGGCGATACTGGATTCGAACCAGTGACCTCTTGCTTGTCGAGCAAGCGCTCTAGCCAACTGAGCTAATCGCCCCTGTACGTTGGACAACGATTTGTTCCGGATTGTTTCTGATGGTTGCATCGCATATTGGAAAGTAGTATACCTTAATTTTCGGAATTGCGCTACTACTATCAGAAATCATTGAAATCAGGATGTAAAAGCAAGGCGATGGTATCAGAAAGGTTTTTTGTTGTCAAGAGAAAACGGCCTCTGATACATGGTTGTGCAAATTATGGGTGTCTGGCAAACCGGAAACTAAAGCTCCGCGGTCAACCTCTGATACATGGTTGTGCAAATTATGGGCTGTTTACAAAAAAGTATTTAAAAACAACCTGAGCTTTGTTATGATTTAGCTTTTGAAAGATGAACAAATATGCCATCCGGTACGAACAATTCCTTCTACCCGGTTTCCAATACGTTAAAAACCTTACCATACCATCTGTGAAATCCGTGCTTCTAAACGTGTTGAATTGGTCTGAGGCATTGCCGCGCTGATATCTTTAAGGAACATTTGATATAGTACTGAAAGGGCGACCTTGCAAGCGACGTCTACCATAGCCGAAAAAATACAGGAATTAAAAGTAAAGAGAAACGCCGTTATCCTTGCGCATAATTACCAAAGGGGTGAGGTGCAGGACGTTGCCGATTTTGCGGGCGATTCCCTCGGCCTTTCCCAGCAGGCAGCAAAGGCAAAGGCAGAGGTGATCGTGTTTTGCGGCGTGCACTTCATGGCTGAAACGGCTTCTATCTTATGTCCAGACAGGCTGGTGCTGTTGCCGGATGAAAATGCCGGATGCCCCATGGCGAACATGATAACTCTTAGAGAACTTAAGATAAAGAAGAAGGAATATCCCCGTGCGAAGGTCGTATGTTACGTGAACAGCACGGCCGCTATAAAGGCGGAAAGCGATATATGCTGCACCTCCTCTAATGCAATGAAGATCGTGTCTTCGATACCGAAAGACGAGGAAATCATCTTTGTTCCTGACAAAAGCCTGGGGGGATACGTGGCGTCCCAGCTTAACAGGCCGATGATATTGTGGCCGGGATACTGTCCGACGCATCACCGGATTTTGGCGGAACACATAATCAAGCTAAAGGCGGAGTATCCCGACGCAAAAGTGGTGGTGCATCCGGAATGCACAACTGACGTGATTAACCTGGCCGACCATGTGGCCAGCACCACGGGCATTGCCAGGTATTGCAAGGAAAGCGACAGCAAGATTTTTATCATCGGGACGGAAACCGGCATCTTACACCGCCTCAAAAAAGAAAATCCCCACAAGCAATTTCATGCAGTTGCGCAACTTGCCGATTGCTCGAACATGAAGCTTATTACCCTGGAAAAGGTGCTATGGGCTTTGGAGGATTTAGTTTATCAAGTAAAAGTGACCGGGGAAATTGCTGCAAAGGCGCGCCTGGCGATTCAAAGGATGCTTGACCTGTCATAATTCAATGTATAGGGATTTCAAAGCTGTTGTAGGGACACGGTGCCCGTGTCCTTTTACGTGTGAACACAAATAAGTCGCCGAAGGCCTAATTTATCGTCGGTAGCGCAGGCGTCCCGCCTGCTGTTTTTTTTAATGCAGGCGGGACGCCTGCGCTACAAATGCGGTCGCCGTAGGTGGCATAATTTAATTTATGATTATCTTTTGGGAAAACCCGCTATGAGTACGATTGAAAAACTGAACAAATTGAAGGATTTTGTAAAATCACTGGAAAGCGTAGTGGTGGCTTTCTCCGGGGGGGTGGACAGCTCTCTTGTCGCAAAGGTATGCTTTGACGTGCTGGGAGACAAGGCGTTGGCGGTTACGGCGCGTTCCGAGACGTATCCCTCTCATGAATACGAAGAGGCCAGGAAAATAGCCAAAGAGATTGGCATCAACCACCTCACTATCGATACCAGCGAACTGGGCATTGAGGGTTTTGCCCAGAATCCTCCTAACAGGTGCTATTTTTGCAAATCGGAATTATTTAGCAAGCTCAAAGGTATAGCGACGGAAAAGTGTTTTAAAAACGTTGCCGATGGCGCAAATCTCGACGATGCGGGCGAATACAGGCCGGGGCTTGACGCCGCGCGGGAACTCGAAGTGCAGAGTCCCTTAAAGGAGTGCGGGTTGCGAAAGGCCGATATACGTGAGGTATCGAAGTATCTGAAACTCACGAATTGGGACAAACCGTCCTACGCGTGTATGTCTTCACGGTTCCCTTATGGACAATCCATAACCGAAGAAAAGCTTGTCATCGTTTCGGCGGCTGAAGATTATCTGCGGGGGCTTGGCCTGAAGCAATTTCGCGTGAGACACCACGACACCATCGCCCGAATCGAAGCCCTGCCCCAGGATTTTGCCTTCCTCCTTCAAAATGACCGCCGCGTGGAGCTGATTAAGAAGTTTAAAGAAATTGGTTATAAATACGTCACCATCGATATAGAAGGCTACCGTAGCGGCAGCATGAACGAAGTGCTTAACATGACGAACGTCGCTTAATTTGTAACTCAAACCTTTAGGTTTGATGGACGTCGCACTCGTTATCGGGGCTTTCGATTTAAATGCAACGAGGGGGGGGACCCTCCCTATACGTGTTAAGTTAAAAAATGAAAAGGGGAATAAATTCAGCCTAAGCATATTAGCAACACAGCCCCAAAGGGGCGTAATATGACAGCCCAGGGCAGCGCCCTGGGTTTAGCATTATTAGCAAAACAAGCCCTGTAGGGGCGATATTGTGGGACAGGAAACCGTTCATTCCGTATTACGCCCTTTCAGGGCTTGCCGGTTTTTACGTGTTCCCAGGGCGTTGCCCTGGGCTAAGCTATTTCGCCCCTTTGGGGCTAACAAGAACAAGGGTTTGGTGGCAATTATAGGTTTTTTAACTTAACGCCTATGGGACCACCCCCATACACATTACGTTATGGAAAGCGCTAATGGCAACTGTAAGTTGCGATTAACACAAAATCGAATATCGAACAAGTAATAACGAATAATAAAAGATATTTCCCTGATAACCGTCAATGAACGCTAACAGACTCGAAACAAAGAAAAATATTAGCTTTTAGCCACGGTTTGCGTATTGAAACTGCGCTTCGTATCCATACTTCATAATTCGAAATTCCATGTTCGATATTCGTAATTCAATACAATCGCCCTACTCCACCCCACCTACCCAAAGGGTTGAATAAAACATGCCAAAATTCCAAAAAATGCTGCATCCTGAAAAATTCAACCTGATTTTATATTATACCGTCACCAGCTTTATCGCTATTGTAATCATTAGCCTGGCAGTAGGTTGGATATTCCCGCGTATGGAAAGTGAGGCATTAATAAAAAGAAGCGAGGAGTATGCGCAGTATTTTGTCTTACATCTTAATTATGAAATTTATAAGGATTTTCTCCTTCCCATACTCAAGCGGAATAGGCTCATTGATTTGGAGAATAACCGCGCGCAACTTAAAAGGTTGGATAAAGTTGTCCGTGAGAATATGTATGGCCTGAATATCAAGAAACTGTATTTGTATGACCTTGAAGGGCGTGTTGTTTACAGTACGATGCCTGAACATATCGGGTATACCGTTAATCGCGATAGTAACAAAAAGCTCGACATGGCCATTCACGGCAAATCCGCCTCCGCACTACGGTTGGCCGGCACAATCGATTCAAAAGGGGCTTATGTGGACGAAAGTCTGCTGGAAAGCTATTTCCCGTTCTATAGCATGGAAGGAAATGGGACGAAAAAGGAGCAAATAGGGGTTTTAGAGATATATCAGGATATGTCGGCTTTGAGAATGCAGATGCTGGCCGCGCGTGAAAAGGCTATTATTATGACTAGCTCGGCCATGTCGGTGCTATTTTTAGCCCTCTTTCTGGTGGTGCTGAAGGCCTCAAGGATTATCAATACAAGAACTTCTCAGTTGATCGACGCACGCAATACCCTGGAACGCAAGGTTGAAGAAAGGACGCTGGACATCCGTGCGGCATACAAAAAGCTGCAAGAAACCCAGCGTAAATTGCTGCAATCGGAAAAACTGGCGAGTATTGGCACATTGGCCACCGGATTGGCGCATGAGATTAACAATCCTCTGGCTTCCGTGGCCAGTTGCGCCGAGGGACTTATCGAGCGGCTTAAAACAATTCCCCTTCGTAAGGAGCAGCAACCCGGTGAGCCATATACCGTTGATGGCGGCAACGACTCCTCAAATACGCCCGCTCATGGAGATCGTGAAATCGCAGAGGAGGCATGCGATACCGGAAACAATGAAAAGCAGGAACATCTGAAAGTGCTTGAGGTTTTCCCTGAATATTTAAGGATTATTTGTGAAGAAACGTACCGCTGCAAGGCCATTATATCGAACCTGCTCAACTTTTCCCGTCAGTCGGAACCAAGGTTTGAACGCGTTGAAATAATTCGGATACTGCATGATACCCTTGCCATTGTGCGCCACCAGCCCCAGTCAGGTGAACGTACTATTCGCCTTTCCATCTCCGATGAATTGTGTTATGTTATTGGAGACGCACAACAGTTGAAGCAGGTCTTTTTAAACCTCATTATTAATGCGCTCCATGCGATTGAGAACGGCGGCGAGGTGTTTGTTTCCGTCCTGCAAAAGCAGTCATCCGTGCAAGTGGTGTTTCAGGACTCCGGCATGGGTATCAAACCGGAGCATCTGGATAAAATATTCGACCCGTTCTTTACCACAAAGCCGGTAGGTGAAGGCACGGGGCTTGGCTTGGCTATTTGTTACGGTATTATTGACGTGCATAACGGGAAGATAGACGTATTCAGCGAAGGCGCCGGCAAAGGCACAACCATTACCGTAACGCTGCCAATGGCCGGCTGATTGAATTATAGATGCTTAACGCGTTAATATCGACAAGATTTTCAGGTAGATAGGCTGAAGGCCGAAGACTGAAGGCTAAAACACAAATGTCCGGCAGGCGAAGGCTTTTAACCTTTAGCCTTCAGTCTAAGCACCTGAGCCTTTACTAAATTTGTGTTAATTAGTGTAATTCGTTTCTCAATTTAAAAATATGACCAAAAAATCCAACATCCTGTTTGCCGATGACGAGGCTACGTTTCGGACTATTATGTCAAACGAACTTACCCGTATGGGATACAAGGTAACTTGTTGCCCAAACGGGGCGGAAGCGTTGAGAAATATTCAGGAACGCGACTATGACGTCGTCTTGCTTGACATGAATATGCCTGAGATGGATGGCATCGAAACCTTGAAGAAAATCAAGGAAATAGAAACCACTACGGAAGTAATTATTCTGACGGGCAAGGGAACGATAGAAAATGCCGTGCAGGCAATAAAGCTGGGCGCTTATGACTACCTTACCAAGCCGTGCCGATTGAGCGAACTTGACGCCTTACTGCATAGGGCGCTCGAAAAAAGACAATTGCGCAAGGAAAACGTCTACCTTAAACGGCTGATAAAGGAAGACAGTGCATCGACGGTAATGATCGGAAACGGCGAGGCAATTAAATCGTTGTATAAAACCATCGACAAGGTCGCCCCCTCTGACGCTATCGTATTAATCCAGGGTGAAAGCGGCACCGGAAAGGAGCTTGTGGCCAATACGATCCACCAGCATAGCAAAAGGGCGTCAATGCCGTTTGTGGTGATTAATTGCGCAACCTTGCAGGAGACCCTCCTGGAAAGCGAGCTTTTCGGACACACCAAGGGGGCGTTTACCGGCGCCACGGAGTCGCGCATGGGGTTGTTTGAGGCGGCTGACGGGGGAACGCTTTTTCTGGATGAGATTGGGGAGCTTACGGTCAACACCCAGGCGAAACTCCTCCGGGTTATTCAATCGGGCGAGACCCGGCGGATAGGCGATAACAGGGTGGTCACCGTTGATGCTCGCATCATTGCCGCCACCAACAAGAACCTGGCAGCCGAGGCAAAAAAAGGGAGCTTCCGGGACGACCTCTATTTCCGGCTGAATGTGATTGCCTTATTCCTGCCACCCTTAAGGGAGCGGAAGGATGACATCCCTACCTTGATCCGGCACTTCCTCACCCATTTTTGCCGAAATAAACAGGAAAAACATCTGCTTCCGGAGGCGTTAGAGGCGATGACGCTCTACGACTGGCCTGGCAACGTGCGCGAGTTGGAGAACACGGTGGAACGGATGGTCGTGCTGTCGGAAGGCGACACGATATCCCTTGAAGATTTACCGGAAAATATCCGTGGGACGTCTGTGCGTTTCGACGCAACCGAAAAATCCGATTCGTCGCTTGCCGGGATGGAAAGAAGGCATATTATGAAGATTTTGCAGGAAAAGCAGGGGAACAAGACCGTTGCCGCCGAAACCTTGGGTATATCCTTAAAAACCTTATATAATAAGTTGAAGTATTACCGGATTGATCACTGACTTGGCAAGGCTTCATACCGGTAAAAAACGCTTGGAACCACAGATTTCACAGATAAAAGCCTGATGTAACCGTAGGGTAAGGCTTTAGCCTTGCCCTTGGAATGTGGATTTAGGTAAGCATGTATAAACCATGCCGTAGGGGCGGGGTTGTTTTTCCATTTGATAATTTTGAATCGACGGGCTTTCTTAATCCAAAATCTGTGTAATCTGTGGTTTCAGACTTTTAAAATAGATAGGATGCGTTGCCTTGCTAATGTTTGTTTCCTTCTGTGTTCCCGTTGATTGCAGTTTAAGTGCGCTATGAATTTCCCGTGCAAGATAAGCCTTCTGTTCCTTGTCTGCATTGCGATGCGTCTGTGTTACGCGGGAAGGTATCTTGATTGCTGCGACAGCGTGGACTTTGCATTGGGACTCCGCGAATATAACATCAACCTGCTCCAACCCCATTTCCCCGGATATCCCGTTTATTTGTTCGCTGCCTGGCTATTCTCCCAAACATCCCTTCATACGGTTTGGTCTCTGGAAATGCCGGGCATCCTGTTTGGAAGCCTCTCCGTGTATCCCCTGGCATTCCTCGCCCGCAAACTATTTTCCGAAAGGGTTGCACTGTTGGCCGTAATCCTTTTCTTGATCAATCCCCTCTGCTGGCTCCAGGCGGAAAGGCCGACGTCCGACGCCCTGGGCTTGTTTTTCATCCTCGCGTCAGCCAATATACTGTGCGGTGTATTGGCCTCAAACACTTCCCTCTACCAGGATAATCGCCGGTTCGGCAAGGGCGCCCATCTACTATTTTGGGGTAGTTTTGTCTTTGGAATCGGACTCGGTGTGCGGTTGTCCTATTTCCCATTCATTGCATTGACCGTGTTCGCCGTGCGTGAACAGGTTGTTCAGGGCAGACAATCCACCCCCATGGCTGTTTTTTGTAGTCTGGCCGGATTCGTTTCCGGTGTGTGCCTCTGGCTCCTTCCCCAAATAGTCCTTACCGGGTGGCGGCCGTTGCTGCATAATGGCCTGTCGTTTTCACACGGACACTTCACAGACTGGGGAGGATCGGCACTTACCTTTTGGGGATGGAAGCGGATCGTTTGCCTGGCAAGGTCACTTTGGCTCTATGGACTGGGTGGATGGTGGCCGGGCGCATCACTGTTGAACGTGCTTCCTTCCCTGGCGACCCTGTTTGGCATTTTTTACGCTGCTAGACAACGCTCCTCCGGACGCCGATACCCGGAGAGGTACTTGGCCGTTTATGCAGCGCCTTACCTGATTTGGTTATTAATCGGGCAAAACGTGTCAAACACAAGGCACGTATTGCCCATAATACCGGCGCTATTGATACTGATATCGTACGGGCTGTGCAAGGCATATAAAACGGGAAGAAGGTGCATTTTCCCCGCATCGTTCCTTATCTTTGCATTGGCCATAAACGTATCCATAATATCCTATACCGTAGTCGCCCGATACCACAACACCATCCCCGCCCCGGTGCAGCTTATCCGGTTTATTGAGTCCCATTTTGAAGCCACAACCACCCGGATTTATTGTGGCGAAGAAAGAAGGTTTTTTGATTATTATGCACCCCTGTGGGATGCAAGAGAGGTGAGGAACGAGTCAGGGCTACGCAGCGATATGCAATCCTCCCTCTGCAATCCGGAAATGACGCTTTTTATTACCATCCCTGAGAACCTGCAAAACGCCCTCTCAAAGCACCTGCCCTTAACGTCATGCAACGTGAACCCCTATCTTGACGGCACGAAGGAGGCGCTGGCGCTGTGTATGGTGAGTGAAGTGAAGCCGGATTGATTGCACAGTGCCTACGTGTTAAGACAATTCACAACCTAATGAGGGAAAAGATGAAACAGCATAGTCTTTAGCCCCCGGTGTATCTTTAATTATGCTTGCAACGTCATGCCCGGTATTCTGCAGTAATCGAATGCTGTGTCCCACCTTCTCTTTCTGTATAATATTTGACAAAACCTGCCGTATTTTACGAAGACGGAACGGGACAATCAAGATAAATATTGTGTTCGTAGAGCGAAGAGGCTCTTCGCTCTACAGGAGTAGCGCAGGCTTCCAGCCTGCTGTTTTTTAAATGCAGGCTGGAAGCCTGCGTTACCTGGCGTTTCCACCATTGCAAATCAGCGGCTTTTGTTTGAGGGGTTTTGCAAAATGTTGTCCCCAGGTTTCGCCGCAGAGCGGTTCTTCCGTGATGTCCGGGTTCTTGCAGCCGCATACGTAGGCGCGGATGCCGCTGTTTGCCGCCAACGATGAGATTTGTTCGTAAGCCGGTTTTCGGTAGTGTGTGGCGAGGGCGGTGATTCGGGATTTTTCGGCCAGCAAATTAAGCGGTGTGCCGTCCTGATAGCGCTTCAATATTTCTTGCAAAAGCGGGGTGCTCCCAAGGTCTTTGCAAAGAAACCGCTTTATCTGAGGCCTTAGGAACAGGTAATTGATGCCGGCGGAGTTTACGCCAAAAGGCTGAAGCGCTTTGAATAAGGCTTGTAGGTTGGTTGCTGTGTCCGTCACGCCGGGGATCAACGGGTCCAGTTTTATTTCCGGCAGGATGCCCGCTTCGCACAGTTGTTTTATGTTTTGGATGCGCTCCTGCGGGGTTGCGGCGAAAGGTTCCAGCTTTTTTTGGATGTCACGGTTTAACGTCGTTATGCCGATTTGCACGTGAACCAATTGCTTGTATTGACGGAAAAGCGGCAAAAACTGTGGATAGATACGCCCTTTTGTGAGCAGGTTAACGCCGACGCCCCGCTCAAACAGGATACTCATGAGTTCGTAAGTGACCTTCAGCACCTGTGGAATGGGCTGCATGACGTCACAGGTCGGGCTAAAAAACACATAAGCAGGCAACGTCCGGCGGCGAGACAACTCACTCCGCAACTTCTCCGGCATATTCCCGTAAACCAGCACCTTGCCGTCCCCCGGATACATCGAATATCCACGCGCGTAACAATAGGCGCACCGGTGGACACAGCCGAGTGTCGGATTGATGGAGGCCACCTGGCTGAGACATTTCAGGGTGGACCGGGTAAGAACGCTTCCTTTCCGTTCAATAAGGCCTGTTTGCATTTTATTTGATGTTCGTTTGGTCTTTTAGAAGATGCGATGAAAAGCCGGGTTACGCAACGATTTTTTCACGTTCACACGCAGGGACACGTCGCGCCGTGTCCCTACTTTGAAATTCCTATACAATTCAATTAAGGCTGTTCTTTACGTTGAAATATTTTACATAATGTGGACAAATTTATTGCCTTTGACCACCTCACCAATTATGACTCCGTGTTCCTTTGCCATTTCCAGGTCACGAAGCACGGCCTTTGCATCGTGCCTGGCCACCACAAGCGTCATGCCGATCCCCATGTTGAAGACATGGAACATTTCTTTGTCTTCGACGTCGCCGACGTCCTGGATAATGTTAAATATCCGGGGGATTTCCCATAATCCCCTCTGCACTTGAACGGCGCAGCCGTCAGGCAGGATACGGGGGATATTATCATAAAGCCCGCCGCCGGTAATGTGCGCCATGCCTTTGATGATGTTTTTTGATGTATGTTTCTGCAAGACCTTTAAAATGGGTTTCACGTAAATCTTGGTGGGCGTAAGCAGCGCTTCCCCAAGCGTGGCGTCAAGCCCGTATTTCGTAAGTTTCTTGGTTACCTTCATCTTCGCCTTATCAAAGAAGACCTTTCGCACCAGGGAAAATCCATTGCTGTGAATGCCGCTCGACCGGAGCCCCAGGACCACATCCTTCGGTCTGATGCGCTGACCGATGATGATGCGATCCAGCGGGACGATGCCCACGCAGGTCCCGACCAGATCACACCCATCATCCCTGTGGACCCCCCGGATCATCTCGCGGAGCTGCGCGATCTCGCCGCCGGGAATCGTGATCCGGGCCCGGCGCGCCCCCTCGTGTAGGCCCTTGCCGATCTCCAGGAACATCCGACGGTTGGGCGATTGCACCGCCACGTAGTCAACGAGCGCCAGCGGCTCTGCCCCGACGCAGAGAAGGTCATTCACGTTCATGGCGACGCAGTCGATGCCGATGGTATCGAACCTGCCCAGCATCTGGGCCACCAGGATCTTCGTCCCGACGCCGTCCGTCGAGAGCGCGAGGCCGAGGTTCTTGCCCAGGGCGATGACATTGGCAAAGTATCCGAAGGGGAGCATCACGCGGCCGATAGCCTTGCGAAAGGCGAAGGTCTCTCGGAGCAGGGCGGTGAGATCCTTGAGGGCGGAGCCCGCTCTGTCCGCATCCACACCGGCCCTGGCATACGGTGCCTGCTTTGACCGACCCATCGGATCCCCTCGGGGATGCTCAGTTCGGCTCACAATAGCCTAGATCTCGTTGCGGGACAAGCCGTCGCCGTTTGGATACCCCTCGACACTGACGCACCAATCTGGTATCCTGCGAAACACTCGCCGCTCTCGGTTAAGCACCAATCGGGCAGGTAGCTCAGTCGGTAGAGCACGGGACTGAAAATCCCGGTGTCGGCGGTTCAATTCCGCCCCTGCCCACCAGTAATCGCTGCAGCACTCCCTTCTCACTGGCTATACGACACCGAGAATCTACGGCTTCGGGCGCTGTGCGTCGATGCGCCACAGATAGACCCAGTGGAGTGAATGGCTCGACTCCGCGTCCCGGACCTCTGCAGCCCGAAGCGGCGCCCAATCACCCATGTCGTAGTTGTGCGAGACGACCCGGGTCCCGGGCCGGAGCTCGAGCAGCTTCGGGCGCAGCTTCATGTTCACCGCGGGCAGCAGGTAGAGGG